>CALVMA010000076.1 GCA_944341655.1 uncultured Clostridia bacterium
AGGATCATGTCGTGGTATCCTATGGGAGGCAAGGGCAATACGGGGAAGCTGCTCGGCGAAAAAGCGATCGGGAGCATCGCTGAAAAGTACGGCAAAACTCCCGCGCAAATTGTTTTGCGGTGGCATATCGATATGGGCTTTATTGTCATTCCCGGCTCGAAGAATGAGGAGCACATTGCGGAAAATCGCGCGATCGAAGATTTTTGTTTGAGCGAGGAAGAGAAAAAGAGAATCGGCGACTTAAATAAAAACGCCCGCTTTTACAACAGGACGGAGGCGGCGCTGCGAGGATTTGCGGCGTGGCGTCCCGCGTATGAAAAGGAGTAAAAAAACCGCAAACTGCGGACGGAAAAAGCGAGGAGGAACGAAGAATGACCAGGGAAGAGCGTACGGAAGAAAAATTCAGAGAACTGTTCGGGGGAAAGCCGACGCGGAACGAGGGGACGGACGCGTCGTTCATGCGCATTTTGCAGCGTTTTATTTTCGGAGAAGTGAGTTATGCGGGCACATTGGATAATCGGCAGAGGGAGCTGGTCACGATTGTTGTGTTGGCGGTGAATCAGACGTTGCCGCAGCTCAAAGCGCACGTGGGGGCTTGTTTGAACGTCGGACTTACGGCTCTTGAGATACGGGAAGCGATTTACCGATGCGCGCCGTTTATCGGATTTCCGAAGACGCTGAATGCGATCGCGGCGATGAACGAAGTGTTTGAATCGGAGGGGATAGCTTTGCCGCTCGAAGACGCGGAAACCGTGACGGAAGAGACGAGGTATGAGCGCGGGCGCGCTTTGCAGGCGCCTGTTTACGGGGAAGAAATAGCCGAAAAGTATGCGTGGCTGCCCGAAGAATTTGCAGAGCAAGTTCCCCGTTGGCTGACGGAGCTGTGTTTCGGTGATTTTGCCACGCGCAAGGGGGCGGATGAAAAGACGGCAGAAATGCTTACCGTTGTCATACTTGCAGCCATGGGCGGTGCGGAAACGCAGGTACGTTCGCATATTTTCGGAGCGCTTGCGGTAGGTGTTACGGCGGAAGAGATCGTGTGTGCGTTGTGTCATGCCATGCCGTATATGGGCATGCCGCGGCTGTTCAATGCTTTGAACTGCTCGAAAGATATCTTGGAAAAGGAGATACGAAATGCAAGAGAAAGAGTTTGATCGGAAAAACATATTCGGGAAGGGGGCGGAAAATACCGCCTATGCAAAGTTTTTTACGGGGAATTCCTACCTCAAACCGCTGACGTCGCCAGACAGGAAGCCGTTTTTTGCAAACGTGACGTTTGAACCGGGCTGCCGCAACAACTGGCATATTCATCGGGCGGAAAAGGGCGGCGGGCAGATTTTGCTCTGCGTTGCGGGCAGCGGGTGGTACCAGGAATGGGGAAAGCCCGCGAGGAGCCTGCATGCGGGCGACGTGGTGGAGATCCCCGCCGACGTAAAGCATTGGCACGGGGCAAAATCGGACAGTTGGTTTTCGCACATTTCCGTGGAGATCCCCGGCGAGGGTACGGCCAACGAATGGCTGGAACCCGTGACGGACGAGGCGTACGCCGCATTGACAAGAGAATAAAAAAGACCGCAAAAGCCGACGAATGCCGTCGGCTTTTGCGTATTCATGATAAGTAGTGCGGCGGATCGGGAAGCGATCATATACGGGCAACGGTTTAAAAAACGTATCGTGTTTTGGGTAACGCAAGGAGCGGGGCGAGAAGCGATCTTGCGCGGGTAGCGGATTTAAAAAAGGGGCGCAGCGCGGGCGTTTTTGCGCGCAAGGCGGGGGAAACGGAAAAAATTGGTAATTTTGTGGTAAAAAAATAATAAGTGTTGACAAATTGTAGGAATTATAGTATAATTTTTTTAAAGAGTAAGCATTCAATGCCGAAAAAATTGTAGCAAAACAGAGGGGGGAAAGGGTGCTTTCTTGCGAGGAAAAATGGAAAAAGAGTTGTTTCGGGTACAGTTTGAGAAGAGGTTGAGCGGAACGGCGCTGCGTTTGAACTGTCTGGCGGCGGTGGCGGCGCTGTTGCCGATCGTATTGCGCATGGCGACGATGATGTATTTGGCGGGAGTCGTCGTGATCTTTTTGATTTTGATAGCGGTGGCGGTAGCGACTGCGTTTTTGCTTTTTCTCAACGAAAAATTTTTAGAGCTGTTTTATTTTAAGGATGCGCAGGCAATTGTGCAGACGGCGGACAGCATTATGGCGGGGTATCGGATCGCGATGCCGATTCTGCTTGCGGTGTCCGCGGTGCTGACTTTTCTGGCGATTTTTTTCAGTTTGCGGGCGAAAGAGCAGATGTACATGAAAAAGCGCGTTATCATTGCGGCGGTGTGTTTTGCGTGCGTGGTGATTTTTGCCGTTGTGTTTTATACGCGTCTGGCGGAGGGGATAGCGGCATGAAAATTTATTTGCTTAACCGCGGAGACGTGCAGGTATTCGGGAACGGGGAACGGCTTACGGTTTACAGGGAAGCCGGAAAGGAATATGTGGAAGGGACGGAAAGCGAAGACGGATCGGTGACGTTGCGGCTGGTGCGGAAATCGGAGTTTGCAAATCGCGGTTGGGTTTTGTACGCTTTGCTGTTTTGGGTAGTGGGGATCCTTGGGCTTTTTACGGCTCGCTATTGTAAGTTTTCGGACAGTTTGGACTGTACGGTGCGGATCATGCCGGGCGAGGCGGTGCCCATGTTACGGTTTGCGCATTATACGGGGGAGCGCAGGGACGGCGAACCTGTTCCTGCCGTTACGGCGATCGGAGAATGTGCGGCGGTGATCGACGGCGGGTATTATGTGCGCGATAAGGCGGCGCGGCGCAGGAGAACGGTTTATAAGATCTGTTCGTGGGTTTTGCGGCTGGCTGTCGTAGTCGGAGCGGTGGTAACCGCGATTGTATTAATGAATTGACCGAGGTGAGAGATGTTTAATCTTTTGGCATTGCAACTGGACGGATTGGAATGGGCGTATTTGATCGTAGGAATTTTGCTGGTATTGGTGGTAGTGGCGACGCTGATCGTGCAGATCATTGTCGTCGTGGGATACTGGAAAGGCAACAGGACGACCAATTCTTTGGGAATGACGGGCGGTAAATTTGCAAGAAAATTATTGGATGAAAACGGGATGCCCGAAGTGCAGGTCAGGGAATGTACATTTTTGCGGATGTGGTTTTTCGGAAACCATTACAGCATATCCAAGCGTACGGTTTTCCTGCGAGCGCTGACGATCAATAAAACTTCGGTGACGTCGGTGGCTTTGGCGGCACAGAAAGTGGCTTTGGCGGAACAGCACCGCGACGGAGTCAAATCCATGATCGTGCGCAGCCGCTTGCAGGCGTTCGGTATTTTTTCGCCGACGTTGTTTTTGCCGTTGGTCATAGCGGGATTGCTGGTCGATCTGTTTGTGACGGAATCGTTTATTTGCACGCTCATCGCGTTTATCGTGGGCGTTGTGTTTATCTTTTTTTCTCTCTTGACGACGCTCCTTAACATTCCCGTAGAAAGGCGTGCAAACAAGCGTGCGGAAGAGATGCTTGCACAGGTGCTGACGGAAGAGGAAAACGAGCAGGTACATAAGATTTTCCGCAGCTATATGATGCAGTACGTCATGCAGTTTGTGGTGGCGGTGTTGCGCATACTGCAACTGATCCTGAAAGCGCTGCTGAAAATGCGCGCCAACCAAAAGAAATAATTATAAAAGAGTGTATGAAAGCGGGGAGAGGCGTTCTTGCGGAACGCCTCTCCCCGCTTTGCATATATGGTTTGTTTGGTTGTAAAGGAGCCGTTTAAATCTTTTCGGATTGAGGAGCGGTTTAATTTTTTTTGGATTTGGGGCGGAAGATGAGAGCGAACAGGAAGGCGAACAAGATGGCGGCGGTGACGCCCGCGCTGGCGGCGGAGAGGGCGCCGGTCAAAGCGCCGAACAGACCGCGCTGTGCGCCGAGCATGGCGCCGCGGGCCAGGAGATAGCCGAACCCGCAAATGGGCACGGTGGCGCCGGCACCTGCGAAGTCGACGAGGTAGCCGTACAGGCCGAGCCCTTCGAGGGCGACTCCTGCGAGCATAAAGAACACGAGGATTCTGCCCGAAGTGAGTTTTGTAAAGTTGATGACCACTTGTGCAACTGTGCATATGGTACCGCCGACCAAAAAGGCTTTGGCGAACATTGCCAGGATATCTAAGTATTTTTCCATAATAACTCCGAACAAGAAAGAAATTGACGGTCGGGTTTTGCGGCGTCCGAACGCAAAGGGAGGGCGGGAACGTACAGGGGGATCAGGCTGTTTCGTTTTCTATGGCGACGGCGTGGGCGATGCAGGGAATGGTTTCGCCCTGGCCGGAAGAAACGGTGGAGAGAAGGGCGCCCGTGGCGGCGAAGAGGATGCGCCTGTATTCGCCTGCCGCCATTTTGTTGAGGATATAGGAATTGAACACGACGGCGCAGCA
>CALVMA010000077.1 GCA_944341655.1 uncultured Clostridia bacterium
GGTGAAAACGACGTTTCAGGATATAGCGATCGCCATGTTGCTGGCGGGGGTGAATTTTTTCGGATCGGACACCGCAAGCGGCGTCATCAATGCGATCGGTATCGTTGCGCTCGGCGTGGCGACCGTGCTTACGATCTGGTCGGGCGTAGGTTATATCGTAAAGAACAGAGCGGTTTTTAAAGAGAAAGAGCAATGAAAAACGTTTGTATCGTCGTAAGGAACAAAAGAGATCATTTTGACGGCGATGCGTTTGAGCTGTCGGCCGACGCGCTTTCGGACGGGGGATTTTCTGCGGACAAAATAATTTTGCTGGACGAGAGCGACGCGCATGAATTCATGCAGACAGTCATCGAATGTAAAAATTTTTTTGACAACATTTTTATTTTTTCACAGGCGCGGCGCGTGGACGGATTGCGCGCCAAGGTATGCGAACTTGTCAAATGCCCGCCTGCGGCGGGGATCGCGCTGGAAGCGGGGAATAAGCTGTTTTTCTGTCTTCCTTTCGGGTTCGCGGGGGCGGCGTCGGTGCGCGGAGAGGTATTGCCTTATCTGAAAGAGCATCGCGGCGTGGCGGAGTCCTGTGTATATGTGCGTGCGTGCGGAGTGCCTTCCGAGCGCATGGAAAAAGTAGTGAGCGAGGCGAAAGCCGCCGCTCCGCAGGTCGGCATTTGCGTGCAGGAAAGATACGGGGATGCCCGTATCGAGCTTTCGTACGCGGATGCGCCGAAAATGCAGGTCGACGAAGCGCAGCGCATTCTGGCGGCGGGGCTGAACGACTATATTTATGCGATCGACGATACGCCGCTCAACCGGCGGGTTTACGAACTTTTGAAGCTGCGCGGGCAGAAGCTCAGTTTGGCGGAGTCTTTTACGGGCGGAGGCGTGGCGTCGGCACTCATCGAAGTGCCGGGAGTCAGCGAGGTTTTGTTTGAAAGCGTTGTGGCATATTCGAACGATTCCAAACGCAAGCGTTTGGGGGTATCGGCGGAAACTTTGTCGGCGCAGGGCGCCGTTTCGGACGAAACGGCGTATGAAATGGCGGCGGGACTGCTTGGCACGGGCGGGTGTTCGGTCGTGCTTGCCACGACGGGGATAGCCGGGCCGGCGTCGGACAACACGAACAAGCCGGTGGGGTTGTGTTATATAGCGGTCGGCTCGCGGGAAGCGGTATATGTCCACAAGTATATGTTTTCGGGCACGCGGGAAGAGATCACGAAACGGGCGATCACGCAGGCATTGTTTTTGCTGTACAAGCAGATCAAATAACGGAAAATGAAAAAAACACCAGAGAGGTTTAAGCATGGATAACGAAAAACTCAAAGCACTGGATCAGGTTCTTGCGCAGATCGAGAAGCATTACGGCAAGGGTGCGATCATGAAACTCGGCGATGCGGCGGGCAATACGGACATCGAAGTGATCCCGACGGGCTGTCTGTCGCTGGATATCGCGCTGGGGATCGGCGGATTGCCGCGCGGCAGGATCATCGAGATCTTCGGGCCGGAGTCTTCGGGTAAGACGACGGTCGCGCTGCATGCGATCGCGCAGATCCAGAAAATGGGCGGCATTGCGGCGTTTGTAGATGCGGAGCATGCGCTGGATCCCGTATATGCCAAAAAGCTCGGCGTGGATCTGGATAATTTATACGTATCGCAGCCGGATACGGGCGAGCAGGCGCTGGACATTACCGATTCGCTCGTTCGCAGCGGCGCGGTAGACCTGATCGTCATCGATTCCGTCGCGGCGCTCACGCCGAAGGCGGAGATCGAAGGGGATATGGGAGATTCCCATGTCGGTTTGCAGGCGCGGCTGATGTCGCAGGCATTGCGCAAGCTGACGGGCATCATCAATAAATCGCACACTTGCGTAATATTCATCAACCAACTGCGCGAAAAAGTGGGGATCATGTTCGGCAATCCCGAAACGACGCCGGGCGGCAAGGCGCTGAAATTTTATGCGAGCGTGCGCATCGATGTCAGGAAAGCGGATGCGCTCAAAGACAGCGAGGGCATCATGGGCAACCGTACGAAGGCAAAGATCGTCAAGAATAAGCTTGCGCCTCCGTTCAAGACGGCCGAATTCGATATTTTGTACGGAGAAGGCATATCGCAGGAAGGCTGTTTTATAGATCTGGGGTGCGCCTGCGATGTGATCGGCAAGAGCGGTGCATGGTTCTCGTATGAGGGCGAAAAGGTAGCGCAGGGCCGTGAGCGCATGCGCGACTGGCTGAAAAACAATCCCGAAAAGGCAAAAGAGATCGAAGCAAAGATCCGTGCCGCGTTCAAGCCTGCGAAAGAGGAACAGCCGGCAGAGGAACAGGAAGAAGAGGAAGAATAAAGTTTCATGAAATACGGTTTCGTAAAAGTTGCCGCGGCAACGCCGCGTATCCGCGTTGCGGATACGCAATACAACGTGCAATCTGTTTTGGGCTGCATAGATACGGCAGAAAAAGCGGGGGCGGAGCTGCTCGTGTTCCCCGAGCTCTGTCTGTGCGGTTATACGTGCGGCGACCTGTTCGGGCAGGACGTGCTTTTGCACGCGAGTCTGGATGCGCTCAATGCGGTCGCGGAGCGCACAAAAACCTGCAAAATGTTGGTTTTTGTAGGTGTTCCCGTGAAAACGGACGGCGTTTTGTATAATTGTGCGGCAGCGGTTTGCGGAGGAAAGGTTTTGGCTTTGATTCCGAAAAGGCATTTGCCGAATTATGCGGAATTTTACGAAAAGCGCAACTTTCAGCCGTACAAGGGAGAGAACAGGACGATCGTTTTAAACGGCGAAGAGGTCGTGTTCGGGAACAAGGTCATATTGCGTTCGCGGACGATGCCGGAGTTTTCGGTCGCCGCAGAGTTGTGCGAAGATTTGTGGGTACCCGCGCCGCCGTCGGCATCGCACGCCTTGGCGGGAGCGAACATTATAGTGAACTTGTCGGCGAGCGACGAAACGGCGGGAAAAGCGGAGTATCGCCGCCTGCTTGTCAAGGCGCAGTCGGCAAAAACGGTATGCGGGTATGTGTATGCGGATGCGGGCGAGGGCGAGTCGACGACGGACATGGTGTTCTCGGGGCACGACATGATCTGCGAAAACGGAGAACTGTTGGAGGAAGCGCAGCCGTTTGAAGGGAAGGGGCTCATCGTATCGGAGATCGACACGGAAAAGCTGGCGTACGAGCGCCGCAGGATCAATACGTTTTATGATACGACGTCGCTTTCAGGGTATGCGACGGTCGGATTTGATGCGGGCGGAACGGAAGAAATTTCGCTGACGCGCGTGTTTGCCCGTCTGCCGTTTGTGCCGCAGGCGGAAACGGAATTGGGGAAGCGTGCGGAACTGATCCTGACGATGCAGGCGTCGGGATTGAAGAAGCGTCTGCAGCATACAAAGGCGCAGAGTGCCGTTATCGGTATTTCGGGCGGCCTGGACAGCGCTCTGGCGCTTTTGGTGACGGTGCGCGCGTTTGATGCGTTGGGGAAAGACCGCAAGGATATACTGGCGGTTACCATGCCCTGTTTCGGGACAACGAGCAAGACAAAGGGGAACGCGCTTCGGCTGATGCGCGAACTCGGCGTCACGTACCGTACGGTGCCCGTCGGCGACGCGGTGAGGCGCCATTTTAAGGATATAGACCACGACGAGTCCGTGCGGAATGCGGCGTATGAAAATGCGCAGGCGCGTATGCGCACGCTTGTCCTTATGGATCTTGCAAACGATGTCGGCGGACTTGTGATAGGGACGGGCGATCTGAGCGAGCTTGCTCTCGGCTGGGCGACGTACAACGGCGATCATATGTCTATGTACGGCGTGAACGCGAGCGTGCCTAAAACGCTTGTAAAATTTCTGATCGCGCACGAAGCAAAGCGCCTTAAAGGTGCGGCGGGCAAAGCGTTGACGGATATTTTGAATACGGAGATCAGTCCTGAGTTGCTGCCTCCCGAGAACGGCAAGATCGCGCAAAAGACGGAAGAGTTGGTCGGGCCTTATGAGTTGCATGATTTTTATTTGTATTATGCGATCCGCTGGGGATTTCCGCCTGCCAAAGTTTATTATTTGGCGCAGACGGTGTTTGCGGGCGTGTATGATTCGGTGGCATTGAAAAAATGGCTGATGAATTTTTATCGGCGGTTTTTCTCACAGCAATTTAAGCGTTCCTGTCTGCCGGACGGGGTGAAAGTGGGGTCTGTAAGCCTATCTCCGCGCGGAGATTGGCGCATGCCGTCCGATGCCGAAGCGGCGCTTTGGCTGAATGAGCTGGAAAAATTATAGAGTGAAAAAGTTCCCGCCTCGCCGCGGGAACTTTTTTATGTGCGGCGGCGTTTATTTTTAAGATAACGTTGACTTTTGTATAAAAATACGTTATAATTGAATAGGTATAAATGAAAGAAATGCGCAAAAGCATTTTAATAAAATGCGGCAGTTAAGAAAATGACGGCACTGCGCAGGTCCTGCGTTTATATTTAAGTTCATTTTACAGGAGGCTATTCGATGTTAACGGCGAATTTGAGCTCCCTGTTTCTGGCAGCAACGGCGCCTGTCTGGGTTGTCGTGGTGCTTGCCGTCGCTATAGTGGCAGTTGGTGCTGCCTGCTTTTTTGTAGGAACGTATCTGTACAAGAAATCGACCGAAAAGAAAGTAGGAGAGGTAAATCAAAGAATTAAATTAATGCTTGACGAGGCCGAAAACGAAGCAAAAGCATTAAAGAAAGAAGCTATTTTAGAGGCTAAGGAACAGGACTTAAAGTTAAGGAACGAATTTGAAAGGGAAACGAAAGAAAAGAAGCTGGAACTGCAGAAATCAGAGCAGCGTCTGATGCAAAAGGAAGACAATCTTGACAAAAAAGAAGATTCTCTTCAGAAAAAAGCGGATTCCCTGGAACAGCAGCAAAAGAATCTTGTCCGCCAGGAAGGCGAGATCAAGAAGATGCAGGAAAAGATCAATCATCAGCACGATCTGATGTTGCAGGAGCTTGAGAAGGTTGCGCAGCTGACGAAAGAAGAGGCGAAAAAGGCGCTGACGGACAACATATTGGAAGAAACGCGGCACGATGTTGCTTTGCAAGTGCGCAACATTGAGCAGCAGGCCAAGGACGAAGCGGATCAGAACGCAAAAAAGATCATCAGCCTTGCGATCCAGCGCTGTGCGAGCGATCATGCGTCCGAGATCACGGTATCGGTCGTGCCTCTGCCCAACGACGATATGAAAGCGAGGATCATCGGCAGGGAGGGCAGGAATATCCGTGCTCTCGAAAACGCGACGGGCATCGAATTGATCATCGATGACACGCCCGAAGTGGTCATTCTTTCGGGGTTTGATCCCGTGCGCAGGGAAGTGGCGCGCCTGGCGTTGGAGAAATTGATCAGCGACGGCAGGATTCATCCCGCCCGCATAGAAGAAACGGTCGAGAAGGTTCGCAAAGAGCTGGATCAGCAGATCAAAGAAAACGGCGAAGCCGCCATGTTTGAAGTCGGCATTTTCGGGTTGCATCCCGAATTGATCAAGCTTCTCGGCAGACTCAAATACAGGACGAGCTACGGCCAGAACGTATATAAGCATTCCATCGAAGTTGCGCAGCTTGCCGGCATTATGGCGGCTGAGTTGGGCTTGGATGTCAATCTGGCGAAACGTGCCGGGCTTTTGCACGATATCGGCAAAGCGGTCGACCACGAGCAGGAAGGCACGCACATTCAGATCGGCGCGGATATTGCGAAGAAATACAAAGAAAGCAACAATGTCATCAACGCCATTATGGCGCATCACGGCGACGTGGAGCCTAAAACGGTGGAGGCGGTGTTGGTGCAGGCGGCAGACGCGATCTCCGGAGCGCGCCCCGGCGCACGCAGGGAAACGAGCACCAACTACGTCAAGAGACTGGAGCAGCTGGAAAATATCGCTTCTTCGTTCAAGGGCGTGGATAAGAGCTATGCGATCCAGGCTGGCCGTGAAGTGCGCGTGATTGTCAAGCCCGAGCAGATCGACGATGCGCATACCTTGTTCCTTGCCAAGGATATTGCGAAGAAGATCGAACAAGAGCTTGAATATCCCGGACAGATCAAGGTCAACGTGATCCGTGAATTCCGCGGCGTAGAATATGCAAAATAATACGTTTGCCGCAAGATCGGTACAGAAAAAACAGGGGAGAGGGCGCATGGATCTGCGCCCTCTCGGTTGATTGAAAGCAAGCGGCGCCGTCCGCAAACGGTTGTGCGGACGGCGCCGCTTTTACGCATAAAAACACGGGAAAGTTATTTACGGATAAGCTTGCATCTTGCCGATGGCTTGCGTATAGAGTGCGGCAGGGTTTGTTTTAAAGAAATTTTTTGCGGCGCGAGAGGATAAAGAGGAAAACAGTGCCGCCGCAGTGAAAAAAATTTATACAATTCGGGAAACGGGGCGTATAAACGCTTGCGTCACTGCCGAAATTGTGTTATAATAATCCAGCAATTTGACTAATGGCCTCATGGTCAAGCGGTTAAGACGCCGCCCTCTCACGGCGGAAACTGGGGTTCGATTCCCCATGGGGCTACCAAAAAAGCACGGAATGATGTTCCGTGTTTTTTCTTTGCCGAAAACGGTGCGGGGATAAAACAATTTTCAGCCCGCCTTTTTATAAGGAAGGTTCGGGGAAATTTTACGAAAGACAGAGACCGTTTTGCGGGTTTTTAACGCGACTGTTTGGCGGGCGGTTTGGCGCCGTTTGTGCGTCACGCGCGAATATATTATGCTCCGCTTTCGGCTTGTTATTAATGAGGGTATTTTCAACAGCCGAACAAGGCGGACGCGAGATTTTGGAGCGTAAGGCCGCGGACTGAAAATTAATTTTCAGTCCGCGGCCTTTTAATTTACGAAATAAAAAAAGCACAGGCGGAAAGCCTGTGCAAGTTTTAAAAAGGGGATCCGCCTGTGCCGCAGTACGAAAAAGTGTTAACCCGCTTCTCGCAGGTGGGTGCGCCGCTTGCCGCCTCAGCCTTTCCGTTCATAAACAGACCTCGCCTATCGGCATAGACTATTTGAATAGCGCTCCCTGATTCACAATGTGGATTAAGATAATCCGTACTCCGAACACCGCAGACCGTAAAAATTTTCACGAGAAAAAGTTATTCGCAAGGAAAACTTTCTGATTTTATTATACGCATTTCGGACAAAAAATTCAAGTGTTTGAAATAAATATTTTGTGAAATTTATTTAGTCGCTTTTTCCAGGGCGGAGAGGAAACGGAACATCTGGCTTTCGGAGTTCAGGCCGTAGCGCGGTTCGGTGGCGTCTTTTTTGGTTTGAACGATAGAGTCTTTGGTGAATTCGGCGGCGATGCGTACGGCGTCGTCCAGATGGACGCCCCGTGCGAGTGCGCCGACCAGAGCGCTTCCGTAGACGTCGCCTGCACCGTGGAATGCTCCCGAAATTTTTTCCGTAGAGTATTTTTTGGTGGTGCCGTTTTCGTCGGTATAGAAGACGGCGCTGCGCGTGCAGCCGTTTTCGACGATGTCGCAGCCGGTGACGGAGGGGCGGGCGCAAAGTTTTTTGAGCTTGTCCAGCAAGTCGTCGTAACCTTGCTCATCGAATTCGCCGTAGGGGGTAGCGGTCAAAAAGCATGCTTCCGTCAGATTCGGGACGATCACGTCTGCGATTTCGCACAGGCCTTTCATTTCGTTGACGAAATTCTGAGCAAAGTGCGAATAGAGGATCCCGTTGTCGCCCATGACGGGATCGACAATAAAGGTTCCGTTCTTTTTCAGGAAATCGTCCTTGACGGATTTTACCATTTCGATCTGCGCGATGCTCCCGAGGTAACCGCTGATGATAAAATCGTATTGCAGTCCGAGGCTTTTCCAATGCTTGAGAACGGCGGGAATATCTTCGCTGAGATCGCGGAAAGTATAGCCCCGGAAACCGCCTGTATGGGTTGACAGGATGGCGGTGGGCAAAATATCGCACGTGATTCCCGCGGCGGAAATAATGGGCAAAGCGACGGTCAGAGAGCATTTTCCGACGCAGGAAATATCGTTGATGGCAAGGACACGCATAACAAATCACTCCAAAAGATTATTTTTATATTATAGGATCTGCGCGCATATTTGTCAAGCGGAGCGGCGCCGATAATCGCAGAATTCGCGGAGCGGGCGAAGTTTGAGAAAATTTGCGAATATTTTTTGCTCAAAGTTTACAAGCATCGGGAAATATGATACAATAAGAATGCTATGATAGACAAAGAAAACCGTGCGTTTACATTTATCAGCGGAGCGACGGGCGGCGTAGGCCGTGCGTTTGCATTTGCGTGCGTGAAAGACGGCGCTCTGTTTTTGACGGGCAGGAGCGCGGAGCGGCTTGCAAAATTGAAGGCGGAGCTTTTAAAGGAAAACGAGGCTTGCAGGATTGACTGTTTTGCCTGTGATCTTTCGGATGGCACTTCCCGCGGCGCGATGTACGACTATATCCGAGAAAGGGGGTATAAATTTTCAAGGCTGTGCAATGTTGCGGGCGTGGATACGCAGAAAGCGTTTGAGAAATATACCGAGGCGAAGATCGTTTTGCAAAGCAGGGTAAATTTTGAAGCGGCGCTTTCCGTCACGCGTTTCGTGTTGGAGAACCGTGCCGAGGGATTGGAGATCGTAACCATATCGAGCATAAGCGGGGTGTATCCGATGCCGTATTTTGCGGTGTACAGCGCGTCGAAAGCGGCATTGACGTCATTTTTCTCGTCATTGCGCCTGGAATTGAAGGGTGAGGGCGTAAAAGTTACGGTTGCGGAGCCGGGAGGGATATACACGAGACCGGATATTTGTGAAAATATTAAGGGGCAGGGCTTATGGGGAAAACTTTCGGCGAAATCTCCCGAATATATAGTCCGCAAATGCCTTGCGGCGGTAAAACGAAACCGCAGGCTGATCCGGCCGGGATTTTGGAATAAGTTTATCGCGACGGTTCCGCGCCTGTTGCCTCTGTCTTTGCGGATGCGGTTTATAGCGGGGCGCTGGGGGAAGATCGAAAAGGACGCCTTTTGACGGGATAAAGGAGGGGGAAGTGAAAAAATTCATTGCGGCGTTGGATCAGGGAACGACGAGTTCCCGCGCGATTATTTTTGACGACAACTGGAATATAGTAGCGAAAGTGCAGAAAGAGTTTCCGCAGATTTACCCGAAACCCGGCTGGGTGGAGCATGATCCGAAGGAGATATTGTCGTCGCAGTTGCAATCTTTACGGGCGGCGATCAAAGCGGCGGGGATCGCGGCGGAGGATCTTGCGGCGATCGGCATAGCGAATCAGAGGGAAACCGTGATCGTCTGGGATCGTTTTTCGGGCAAGCCGGTTTACAATGCGATCGTTTGGCAATGCCGCAGGACTGCGGAGATATGCGAAAAATACAAAGCGGAAAACGGCGCCATGATTTATGAGCGGACGGGACTAAATCCGGATGCTTATTTTTCGGCGTCCAAGATCCGGTGGATCTTGGATAACGTGCCTTTTGCCCGCGACCGTGCCGAGAAAGGGGAATTGCTGTTCGGAACGGTGGACACGTATCTGATCTGGCAGATGACGGGCGGCCGCGTCCATGCGACGGATTACACGAACGCATCGCGGACAATGCTTTTCAACATACATACGAAAAAATGGGATGCGGAGCTATGCGACTTATTCCGCGTGCCGATGGCGATGTTGCCGAAGGTACAGCAATCCGGAGCGGATTACGGAAGGACGGAGCGGAATATCCTGGGCGCGACTGTACCCATTTTTGCGGCAGTGGGCGATCAGCAGGCGGCCCTGTACGGGCAGTTGTGCTTTCGTCCGGGGGATGTAAAGAATACGTACGGAACGGGCTGTTTTCTGTTGATGAATACGGGAGAAAAGGCGATCCGATCGCGGAACGGGCTGATCACCACGCTGACGGCGTCGCTGCGTGAGTCGAGCTATGCGTTGGAGGGCAGCGTTTTTGTCGGCGGAGCAGTCGTGCAATGGCTACGGGACGGACTTGGATTGATCAGGTCGGCGGCGGAAACGGAGGAGCTGGCGCGTTCGGTATGCGATACGGCCGGTGTCATGTTTGTGCCGGCGTTTGTGGGGCTCGGGGCGCCGCATTGGGACTCCGAATGCCGCGGAATGATCTGCGGCATAACGCGGGGGACGACGCGGGCGCACATAGTTCGGGCGGCGTTGGAGGCGATCGCGTATCAGACGTTTGACGTGGTGCATTCCATGGAGCAAGATCTGCGTACTTCGATCGATTGTCTTTGTGTGGACGGCGGAGCGAGCGCGAACGCATTCCTGATGCAGTTCCAGGCGGATATTCTGGGCTCGGACGTGATCCGTCCTTCCATAGCGGAAACGACGGCGCTGGGGGCGGCGTATCTTGCCGGGGAATACTGCGGATTTATCAAAGACGGCGCGCTGCGTGACAAGCGCGAAGGCGGGGACGTATTTGTGCCTTCGATGAGCGATGCGGAACGGGCGGAAAGGCTTTGCGCGTGGGAGCAGGCTCTCGGCAGGACGATGTACAGGCATTGAAAAAGAAAAAAAATACGGCAACGGAAAAGGAGAAATTTATGAGCAGAGCGGATGAAATATTTATTCAAAATTGCAAGGATATTTTGGAAAACGGCGTATGGGATACGGACAGGGAGGTTCGGCCGAGGTGGGAAGACGGAACGCCTGCGCACACGATCAAAAAATTTTGTCAGGTTTCGCGCTATGATTTAAGGGAAGAGTTTCCGATTTTGACCATTCGCCGCACATATTTGAAATCGGCGATCGATGAAATTTTGTGGATCTGGCAAAAAAAGAGCAATAACATCAAGGATCTTTCGTCGCACATCTGGGACAGCTGGGCGGACGAGAGCGGATCGATCGGAAAGGCTTACGGGTATCAGCTCGGAAAAAAATATCAGTTTCCGGAGGGCGAATTCGATCAGGTAGACAAAGTTTTATACGATTTAAAAAATAATCCTGCGAGCAGGCGGATCATTGCGCATATGTACAATGTGGCTGATTTGAAGGAAATGCATTTGTATCCTTGCGCGTATTCGATGACGTTCAATGTGTCGGGCAACACATTGAACGGGATCTTGAATCAACGCAGCCAGGACATGCTTGCGGCGAGCAACTGGAATGTGGTGCAATACAGTATATTGCTTATGATGTTTGCCCGTGCGAGCGGGCTGGAGGCAGGGGAGCTCGTTCATGTCGTTGCGGATGCGCATATTTACGACAGGCATGTTCCCATCGTGAAAAGGATCATCGAAAACCCCCGTTTTGCCGCTCCGAAGTTGATCATCGATGATTCGGTGACCGATTTTTACGCTTTTACCAAGGATAGTTTCCGTTTGGAAAATTATCAGTATAACGAATTTAAGGACAAAATTCCTGTCGCAATTTGATTGTTTCGGTGTTTTAATAGTATTATGTCACACATAGATCAAGAAAAAGGAGTATAAAAATGCGGGCTATCGTGGTTGTTGACAAAAATTGGGGTATCGGGAAAAAGAACGATCTTTTGTTTTCT
Source organism: uncultured Clostridia bacterium (assembly GCA_944341655.1). Taxonomy (GTDB): domain Bacteria; phylum Bacillota; class Clostridia; order Christensenellales; family Borkfalkiaceae; genus Borkfalkia. The sequence goes on from CALVMA010000077.1 coordinate 11,484, forward strand.
TTGCCGGCGGATATGAAGCACTTTCGGGAAACCACATCGGGAAAAGTGGTCGTCATGGGGAGCAATACGTTGCTGTCGTTTCCGGGCGGCAAGCCGTTGAAGAACAGGACGAATATCGTGTTATGGCCGGGCGGGGACACGCGGGAAGATTGTACGGTCGTGCAGAGCCTTGACGAACTGTTTGCACAGATCGGCAAATATTCTTCGGACGATGTTTTTGTTATAGGCGGGGCGATGTTGTATCGGACGCTTCTGCCTTATTGCGACGGGGCGATCGTGACGAAGGTGGATGCGGACGGCGGGGCGGAAGTGTATTTTGAAAATCTTGATAAGTTGCCTCACTGGTCGTGCGTCGAATGCGGCGATCCCGTTGAAACCAACGGTTACTCCGTTCGTTTTACGGTTTATAAAAATGACGCTGTCTTAAAGTTTTGAAGCAGTGTTTTTAGGCTGAATAAACACGGCGTGCGGGGCAAAGGTCGGGTTGCGTTTCCTGCCGTTGAACGTGTATGGCAAACAGCGGCCGCCTTCAAAATGTTTTGAAGGCGGCCGCTGTTTCGGTAAGAAAGAAGGAAAGAAAGTTTTATGTTTTTTTCCTGTCTGTGCGGTGGGGGGCATTTTCGGTTGAACCGCGGGGATAGAGGTGCTTTTTTTTTCGATTGCATTGATTTGCTTGCAATTTTGCGGATAAACGTTTAAAATAATAAAGTAATAAAAAGTAAGAGGTAATTGTATGGAAAAGATGGACGGCGCGGTGCGTAAAACGAGTATCGATTATAAAGATTTTCCCGATCATGTCAATGAGGAAGTCGTACTGAAGGGGATGATTCACCGTATCCGCGAGATGACCGGGTTTGCGTTTGTGATCGTCCGTACTTCGAGGGATGTGGTGCAGTGTGTTTATTCGCCTGATTTTTCCGAATACCGTATGGATGAAAAGGTTGTGGAAGGTTGTGCGGTGAAAATAACGGGGAAGGTCGTAAAGGACGAAACGAGGGAAGGCCGTTATGAAATGCAGATCCACAACATCGAAGTTCTTTCGACGCCTGCCGAGCAGATGCCGATTGTGATCAACAAAAAACAACTTGACAATATTCCTATCGATCTGAATTTGAATTTAAGGCCGGTCACGTTGCGGAACCCGAAGGAGAGGGCAGTATTTAAAATTCAGGAAGGGATTGCGCGTGGATTCCGTGAGTTTTTGTTTTTGCAGGGATTTACGGAGATCCGTACACCGAAGATCAATGCGCAGGGAGCCGAAGGCGGCGCAAACATATTCAAACTCGACTATTTCGGGAAGCAGGTGTTTTTGGCGCAGAGCCCTCAGTTTTACAAGCAGATGCTTGTGCCGGTCTATGAGCGCGTGTTTGAAGTCGGGCCCGTGTTCCGTGCGGAGCACCATGACACTTCCCGTCATCTCAACGAATATGTGAGCATGGATTTTGAAATGGGTTTCATTGAAAGTTTTCATGATATCATGAACATGGAAACGGGTGCGCTGAAATATATCATGAATCTTTTAAAAACCGAATACGCGGAAGAAGTTTCGTTGCTGAATGTAAACTTGCCGGAGATTGCGGAGGTCCCGATGATCAAGTTTATGGATGCGAAAGAAATAATTACGAAAAAGTTCAAGAAAAAGATCACGGATTACCGTGATTTTGAGCCGGAAGAAGAGCAGCTTTTAGGGAAATGGGCGAAGCAGGAATATAATTCGGATTTTCTGTTCGTAACGCATTATCCGTCGGAAAAGAGGCCTTTTTATGCGATGGACGATCCGGAAGATCCGGAATATACTTTGAGCTTTGACTTACTGTTCCGCGGGATCGAAATAACCACGGGCGGACAGCGCATTCATGATTACAATCAGCAGATCGCAAAGATGAAGGCGCGCGGTATGAATCCGGACGATTTTGAAAGTTATTTAATGGCTCACAAATACGGAATGCCCCCGCACGGCGGATTGGGATTGGGGTTGGAGCGGATCACTATGCACTTGCTCGGCTTTAAAAATGTCCGCTATGCTTCCATGTTCCCTCGCGATATCAACCGCGTTACTCCGTGAATCAAACGTATCAATAAAATCGAACGGCTGCGGCACGAAGATGTGCCGCAGCCGTTGTTTGATTAAGGGAAAAACTTCGTTGCAAAAAATATCTGCGCTGTATCTGATCGGATATATGTGAACGAAAATGCCTGCGGCGCCGCAGGCGCGTTGTCAGATGATTGCGGCATTTTCGAAGAAGTGCCGTACCTCGTTTATGATAAAGCATTTTAATGGCGTGGTAAACCGTTAAAGAATAAAAAGATCGAGGAATACGGGTTGTTTTGCCTGTTTGCAGAACAGTGCAGGGGACTGCTTAAAAATCAAAGGAAAAAGTTTGGGCAAAAAGCGAAGAAAAATTTTGTTTATATTGTAAACCGAATAATAAAATATGGTTGACAATCAAAAAGGCGATATGATAAACTAATGGCATGGGATTAAGAGAAAAACTTTTAGAAAAATTAGAAAACAACCGCGGGGAATATTTTTCGGGAGAAGAGTTGGCGCAGGAGTGTGGGGTGAGCCGAGGGGCGGTTTGGAAAGTGGTAAAGGGGTTGAGGAAGGAAGGTTTTTCGATCGAGGCAGCAACCAATCGCGGGTATGCGCTTTCGCCGTGCAGTGATCTGCTTACGGCGGGCGGAATAGAAAAATATTTGACGTTTCCCTGTAAAATTCAAGTAAAGAAGAGTGTCGCATCGACAAACGACGAAGTCAAGGATATAGCGTCGAAAGGCGGAGCGGAATGGAATGTAGTTGTTGCGGAGGAGCAGACGGCAGGGAGGGGAAGGTATAATCGCCCGTTTGTTTCTGCGGCGGGTAACGGCGTTTATTTCAGTGTATTGCTTCGTCCGAAATTTTCGGCGTCGGAGACTTTGTTTATAACGACCTGCGCGGCGGTTGCGGTATGTGAAGCGGTGGAGAGCGTGACCGGGCATAAGGCGGACATCAAATGGGTGAATGACGTTTATATGAAAGGCAAGAAGGTCTGCGGAATTTTGACGGAAGCGTCTTTTGACGTGGAAAGCGGCGGATTGTCGTATGCCGTGGTAGGGATCGGGGTAAACGTGCTGCCTCAAAAATTTCCTTCGGAATTGGAAAAAACGGCGGCTTCCGTGTTTGGGCAGGGCGAATATCCGCAGGAGGGCAGGGCAAAAATTTTGTCTGCCATTCTGAATCGCTTTCGTTTTTATTATGAACATATTCCCGAAAGAACATTTTTCCGTGAATATAAAAGGCGTTCGATCGCAATAGGACGGCGGGTAAAAGTGGTTTCCGGTTCGTTTGAATGCGAGGGGACGGTGTTGGATCTGGACGAAAACTGTTTTTTGAAAATTCGTTTTGACGATGGAACGGAAAAGCTTTTATCGTCGGGAGAAATCAGTATAAAACTATAATTAATAGTTTTGCGAGGTATTATGTCTGACATAAACAGTGAAAAAAGCAGAAAATCGATCAAAGTCAAAGATCTCGCGGAATGCGCCGTCTTTTCGGTCGTGATGATCGTTTCGGCTTTTATTAAAATTCCTTTTCCTTTTGTGCCGTTGACTTTTCAAACGGTATCGACGGTTTTGGCAGGATTATTGCTTGGCCCCGTCCGCGGAAGCGTTTCGGTGGCTGTCTACGTATTTATGGGGGTGTTGGGGCTTCCTGTCTTTGCCGGGGGAGCGGGCGGGTTCGATTATGTCTTGCAGCTTTCCTTCGGGTATTTGTTAGGGTTCATTGCGGCTGCGGCGGCTTCGGGTTTTATTGCAGGCAAAGGGAATCGTTCTTTTAAACGTTGCATTGCGGCGGCAATGGCGGGGATTTTTGTGAATTACCTGATAGGCATTCCTTATTTTATGCTTTTATGGATATATTATTATCAAAATGCCGGAGGATGGAATGCTTTGCTTATTTATAATCTGATTTATATTCCCAAAGATGTTGTGTTTTGTTTTCTTGCCGCCGTTTTAGCGGTGCGCGTGTATCCCGTGATCAGGCATGTAAAGGGCAGATGTTATCGTGTTGAAGAAAATTTTGATAAAGCGGATAAAAAAGCCGATGGTTTGTTTGACAAAGATAAAAATCTTTGATACAATATATAGGCTTTCGAGGTGTAGCGCAGTTTGGTAGCGCGCTTGGTTCGGGACCAAGAGGTCGTGGGTTCAAGTCCCGTCACCTCGACCATAAAAAGGGCGGATAAACGCCCTTTTTTCTCTGTATAAGAAAACCCGCGGATAGTCCGCGGGTTCAAGAGAGGCTTTGCCGATGAACAAAAAACGAGCATAAGAAAAGGGAATAAGCAAAAAGGCAAAAAGAGAAGAAAAAGCAATGATAGAAAGCAAACGGGAAAATTAGAATAAGGAACAAAAAGAGGAGCAAAGGCATAGGAGAAGAAAGTTAAGCACAGGAAAGGCCCGTTAACGGGCGGCAAGTAACAATCGCATGACTGCCAGGTCGTCATAAGCGCGGCTTGCGCGCCGCTGGTAGTATTA
>CALVMA010000078.1 GCA_944341655.1 uncultured Clostridia bacterium
TTGTTGTTGTCGATGCAATAACGGACGATCTGTCCGGTGACGGCGTGCGCGTCGCGGAAAGGCATGCCTTTCTGCACGAGGTAATCGGCGATGTCGGTGGCGGTAGAAAATCCGCCCGAAGCGGCATTGCGCATTTTGCGCGTATCGAAAGAAATGTTCTGTAAGAGCTCGTTGAAGATTTCCAGACAGCCCAAGACGGTAGATTCGGCGTCGAAGAGGGCTTCTTTGTCCTCCTGCAGGTCCTTGTTGTAGGAAAGGGGGATGCCCTTGATCACGGTAAGGATGGCAGTGAGGTCGCCGTAGACTCTGCCTGTTTTGCCGCGGACGAGTTCGGGGATATCGGGATTTTTCTTTTGCGGCATGATGGAGGAGCCTGTGGAATAATTATCGGAAATATCGATAAAGCCGAATTCTTCGGAGGAGTAATAGATGATATCTTCGGAGAAGCGGGACAGGTGTGCCATGACGGTAGAGCAGCAGAAGATATATTCGGCGACGAAATCGCGGTCGGAGACTGCGTCGATGGAATTTTGTGAAATTTCGGAGAAAGAGAGCAAACTTGCGGTCATTCTGCGGTCGATGGGGAAGTCGGTTCCGGCCATGGCGCAGCTGCCGAGCGGCATGACGTCGGTGCGTTTATAGCAATCGGTGAAGCGCTCGATGTCGCGGAGGAACATTTCGCTGTAAGCGTTTATGTACTGAGCGACGGAAATGGGCTGAGCCCTGCGCATATGGGTATAGCCGGGCATGATGTACTGGACGTTGTTGTTTGCGATGCTCAGAAGGGTATTGATGAGAGCTTTGAGGTGACCGCAGACGTTGACGATGCTGTCTTTCACATACAGGCGCAGATCGGTAGCGACCTGATCGTTGCGCGAGCGGGCGGTATGCAGCATTTTGCCGGTAGCGCCGATGCGTTTGGTGAGTTCCTGTTCGACGAAGGTATGGATATCTTCGGCGCCTTCGAGCGGAAGGCTGCCTTTTTCGATGTCGGCGAGGATATTGACGAGGGTATCGCTGATTTTATCCGCGCTTTCTTTGGGAATGATCTGGGTTTCGCCCAACATTTTCACGTGCGCGATGCTTGCCAGGATATCGTGCCAGTACAGTTTATAGTCGAAAGAAAGCGACTGATTGAAGTCATCTGCGCTTTTGGCGCTCGGCTGTGTAAAACGTCCTTCCCACAATTTCATAATTTAACTCTCCGTGACTTTTTTAAGCGTATTTCGATTGACTTATTCGGGCGAAAACTTTAAAATAATGAAGTAAAGAATGATCGCCGCGGCGGGATTGCCGCCGTCACAGATTTCCGCTTATCACTATTCTAATATATTTTGCGGAAAAATTCAAGTTATTTTACAAAAAAGAGGGAAATTTGATTATTTTAGGCATAGACCCGGGGCTGGCGACGCTGGGGTACGGGGTATTGGAAAAAGACGCGCACGGAAACGTGGCGGTGCGCGATTACGGGGTGGTGCTGACGCCGAAGGAAGAGCGGCTTCCGACGCGGCTGGCGATCCTGGAAGAGGGGCTCAACAAACTTCTGGACAAATGTGCGCCCGACGAAGTGGCGGTGGAGGAATTGTTTTTCTCGAAGAACATTACGACGGGCATGGCGGTGGCGCACGCGAGGGGGGTTGCTCTTTTGACGTGCGTGAAGCGTTGCGGGCGGCTGTTCGAATACACGCCCATGCAGATCAAGCAGGCGCTGACGGGTTACGGCAAGGCGGAAAAGCGGCAGATCCAGCTTGTCACGGCGAATTTACTGCATTTGAAGGGCATTCCGCGGCCCGACGATGCGGCGGACGCGTTGGCGGTGGCGCTATGTCATTCGTTCACGTCGCGGCTGTCGGGGCTGTACTCCATATAAAAAAGTAAAACGCCGTTCGGGGCGGAAGGCGGAAAGAAATGATCGGATATATCAAGGGCAAAGTTATTTATTCGGAAGCGGGAACGGTGCTTTTGGAAAACGCGGGGATCGGTTACGAGATCCAGTGTTCGGGGGCTCTGTTTGCGAAGCTTGTGACGGACAAGCAGGGCGAGGCGTACACATATATGCAGGTACGCGAGGACGGGATCACGCTGTTCGGGTTTGTGTCGCCCGAGGAGAAGAACATGTTTTTGAAACTGATCACCGTTTCGGGGGTAGGCCCGAAGATGGGGATCGGGATATTGTCGGCAATGAACATCAACGACATTGCGGTGGCGATCGCTACGTCGGACGTGAAGATGCTCTCGTCGGTGAAGGGGCTCGGCAAGAAGACGGCGGAGAGGATCATTCTGGAGCTGCGCGAAAAGGTGACGGCGGGCGAAATTTCGTCGGCGCCGGGGGGCAAAGCGTCCGTGCCTGTAGCGGAGAAGATGTCGGACAAAGAAGAAGATGCGATCGTGGGGCTGATGTCGCTCGGCTATACGCGTGCGGAGAGTGCGAAGGCGGTCAAAGGCGCGGTGGAGAAGGGTGCCGAAAGTCTGGAAGAGATCATCATGACCGCATTGAAGAGCATGTAATGAATAAAATAAGGCAAAGGAGGGCGTAAAAAGTGGGGTTTGAAGAAGATTTCGAAAGCGGCTTTGACGAGAGGCTCGTCATGAGCACGAAAGGGGAATACGACCTGGAAGAGAATGCCCTTCGGCCCAAGACGATGGCGGATTATGTCGGGCAGAGCAAGGTCAAAGAAAATCTTGCCGTATATATTTCGTCGGCGAAGATGCGCGGCGAGGCGTTGGATCACGTACTTTTGTACGGGCCTCCGGGGCTTGGGAAGACGACGCTGGCGCACATCATAGCGGCGGAGCTGGGGGTGCAGATCAAGCTGACGAGCGGGCCCGCGATCGAGCGGAGCGGCGATCTGGCGGCGATTCTGACCAATCTGAACGAAGGGGACGTGCTGTTTATCGACGAGATCCACCGACTGAACCGTTCGGTGGAAGAAATATTATATTCGGCGATGGAGGATTACGCGCTGGACATCATAGTGGGCAAGGGGCCTGCGGCGCGCAACATTCGTTTTTCACTGAAAAAATTCACACTGATCGGGGCGACGACGAAAGCGGGGATGCTGGCGTCGCCGCTGCGCGACCGTTTCGGGGTATTGTGCCGTTTGGAGATGTACACGCCGGCAGAACTTGCGCAGATCGTGACGCGTTCGGCGAAGATGCTGGGCATCGAGATCGAAAAAGACGCCGCGAACGAGATCGCGCGGCGTTCGCGCGGCACGCCGCGCATTGCGAACAGGCTTTTGAAGCGTGTGCGTGATTTTTCGGCGGTCAAGGGGAACGGGATCGTGAAGCTGGACGATGCCAAATACGCGTTGAAAAAAATGGATATCGACGATTTGGGGCTGGACGATACCGACCGCGGGCTTTTGCGGGCGCTGATCGAAAAGTTCAACGGCGGGCCTGCGGGGCTGGAAACGCTGGCGGCGACGATCAACGAGGATGCGAACACGATCGAGGACGTCTACGAGCCGTATCTGATGCAGTTGGGATTTATTGCGCGCACGCCGCGCGGGAGGGTTTGTCTGAAAGGCGGATATGCGCACATGGGCGTGAAGATGAGCGAGAAACAAAAGGCGCAGATCTCCATGTTTGACGAGGAATAGAGGCGAAAGAAGATGCTGTTGAAATCCGATTATTATTATGATTTGCCGGAAGAGCTGATCGCGCAGACTCCCGCGGAGCCGCGCGATTCTTCCCGTCTTTTGGTCTATGACCGTGCGACGGGAAAGACGGAGCACCGAATTTTCCGCGATATCAAAGAATATCTCAAAGCGGGCGACGTGCTCGTGATCAACAATACGAAGGTATTGCCCGCGCGCATGTTTGCGTACACGAAAAACGGCGGGCGCGTGGAAGTTTTGCTGTTGAAGCGCAGGGATTTGACGGAGTGGGAAGTGCTGGTCAAACCGGGGAAGAAGGCGAAAGTGGGGACGGAGCTTGTCGTCTCGGAGGAGCTTTCGCTCACGGTGAAAGACCGCACGGAAACGGGCGAGCGCATCGTCGAATTTCATTTCGACGGCGTGTTCGAGGACATACTTTCGCGCGTGGGGAGCATGCCTTTGCCTCCTTATATTCACGAAAAGCTCAAGGATCAGAACCGATACCAGACGGTGTATTGCAAGACGGACGGCTCTGCGGCGGCGCCGACGGCGGGGCTGCATTTTACGAAAGAGCTTTTGCAGGAGATAAAGGATATGGGCGTGCAGGTGGCGGAAGTTCTGCTGCATGTCGGTTTGGGCACCTTCCGTCCCGTCAAGGAAGAGGATCTGACGCACCACGTCATGCACTCGGAATACTATTGCGTGTCGCAGGAGGCGGCGGACGTGGTGAATGCCGCAAAGCGGGAAGGCAGGCGGGTGATCGCGGTCGGGACGACCTCGGTGCGCACGCTGGAAACGGTGGCGGACGAAAAGGGATTTTTGCGGCCTTGCAGCGGCGACACCTCGATATTTATTTATCCGCCGTACAAATTCAAATGCGTGGACGCGCTGATCACGAATTTTCATCTTCCCGAAAGCACGCTGATCATGCTGGTTTCGGCGCTGATCGGCAGGGAACAATGCCTTGCCGTGTATAAGGAAGCGGTCGGGAAGAAATATCGTTTTTTCAGTTTCGGCGACGCGATGTTCATAGAGTGAACGCCGTGCGGGAAAGGCGGCAGAAATAAAAAAAGGCGGTCAGATTTTGGCAGAGAAATTTTCGTTTGAAGTTATAAAAACAGATCCGAAAACGGGGGCGCGCGCGGGTATTTTCCATACGCCGCACGGGGATATCGAAACGCCCGTTTATATGTCGGTCGGCACGCAGGCGACGGTGAAGGGGATGCTCCCGCGCGATCTGAAAGAGGCGGGTTCGCAGATCATTCTTGCCAACACCTATCATTTGTATATGCGGCCGGGGCACGAGCTGGTAAAGAAGGCGGGCGGATTGCACAAATTCATGAACTGGGACCGTCCGATCCTGACGGACAGCGGCGGGTTTCAGGTTTTTTCGCTTGCGAAGCTGAACAATATCAAGGACGAGGGAGTCTGGTTCAATTCGCA
>CALVMA010000079.1 GCA_944341655.1 uncultured Clostridia bacterium
GTTTCGGCTATATGCTGCAAAAAGACGAACTTTTCCCCTGGCGGACGGTGGAACAAAATATCTTTCTGCCGCTGGAGATCAAAAAAATAAATACGCCCGAAAACCGCAGGCGCGCCCTCGCGCTCGCCGAAAAATACGGCTTGGGCGGATTTTTAAAGCATATGCCCGACCAGCTTTCGGGCGGCATGCGCCAGCGCGCGGCACTCATACGTACCCTCGCGCCGCAGCCCGATATCCTGCTGCTCGACGAACCGTTTTCGGCGCTCGATTACCAGACGCGCCTGTCCGTCTGCGACGACGTCTACAACATCATCCGAAGCGAAAAAAAGACGGCAATCCTCGTCACGCACGACATCTCCGAGGCCATCTCCGTCGCCGACCGCATTTTCGTGCTCAGCGCGCGGCCCGCCAAAGTCGTCGCACAGCATACCCTCGGTTTCGACGGAGCCGTCCCGCTCAGACGACGCGAATCACCCGATTTCTCCCGCTGGTTCGAATTGCTCTGGAAGGAGTTGAACGTATGAAAAAATTACCCGAAAACATGCGCACTTGTTCACCTGAACATTCTTTGTAAATAAAAAAAATGCGGAAAAGTACCCTGATCGTACAGCTTTTGCGCGCAGGGCTTCTGCTCTTCATCCTGGGCGTGTGGGAACTGATCGCCGCTCTGCAGATCGTCGATCCCTTCATCACCAGCTCCCCCTCGCGCATCGGCAAAATGATCGCAAGCCTCGCCGCCGACGGATCCCTGTTCTACCACATCGGCACGACCCTCTGGGAAACCCTCGTCGGCTTCGCCGTCGCCGTCGTTCTCGGCACGGGCATCGCTCTCCTGCTCTGGTGGAGCGAACGCGCAAGACGCGTCCTCGAACCTTACATCGTCGTGCTCAATTCCCTGCCCAAAATCGCTCTCGGCCCGGTCATTATCATCTGGTTCGGAACAGGCTCTTCCGCCATCGTCTTTATGACCGTGCTCGTCGGGATCATCGTCGCAATCATGAACATGCTCGGCGGCTTCCTCGCCACCGACAAAAATAAAATCCTGCTCCTCGAATCGATGGGCGCTTCCAAATTCCAGATACTTACCAAACTCGTCATTCCCTCCGCCATCCCTCAATTCATCGGCATGCTCAAAATCTGCGTGGGAATGGCATGGATCGGCTCCATTATGGGCGAATACATCGTTTCCAAAGCCGGACTCGGCTACCTCATCGTCTACGGAGGGCAGGTGTTCCGATTAGACCTCGTTATGGCGGCGACCGCCATTTTGTGCGTGCTTGCCGCCGGTATGTATGCGCTCGTCGCGCTCGCCGAAAAATGGCTTTTGAAAAAATAATCGCCCCCGCGCGGCACATACGGCGAGGAAAATCGCCCCCGCCGCGCCGACGAGCGGATATACAAAGCGTATGATCGGCTTCAAGCCGATCATCGAGAGCGCAAACGCCGCAACGAGCAGGGCGGCACGCCGCAGCGCGGCGTGCCGCTTTCCCTGCGCCGTCGCCTGCAACGGATACCACGACGAAAACAGCGTCGTTAAAATCCCGCAAATGCAAATCAGCGTAAAAAGCACCCTGATCTTCGCACCGCCCAGCGCATACAAAAAGGGCATTTGCGCCTCCCTTGCCGCATCACCCGCCCGCGCGATCCCCGACAACAGCACCGCCGTCGCGACACCGATCAGGACGGAAGCGATCACGCACCCCGCCCCTCCGCTCGCCCCCTGCGCACCCGCGTCGCAGACGAGCGGCGCCGCAAGATAACAGTTCATCGATACATACAGGATCAGCGATACAAGACAGGAAAACGCGTCCGCGCTCCTGCCGTGCATTCCTTCCCCGACAAATCCGCGCGCGCTGGCCGCTATGAAAATCAAGATAAACGGGACAAGCAGCAGGTTTGCAAAAAACAGCCCCTTCACCCCCTTGCCGGACATCAGATACAAAAGCGGGACAGCCGCCAGCGCGGCCAGCGGAAACGCCGAAGCAAAGCCCAGCCCCTCCTGCGCCGCCGCGTTCAGCCCCGCCAGCATGCTCGCGCACATGATCAGAGAACTGATCTGCATCAGGGCACGGAACAGCGGCGCGCCCTTCCCGAACAGCGCCGCCAGCGTACGCTCGTATCCGCCGTATTTCGCGCCGCAACGGAACATCAGATAGAAACAGCCCGCATACAGCAGGAAAGAAATCGCCGCATACGCGTAAAAGCCCTCGGACGGAAAAAACCGCACGAGTTCCGCCCCCGACAAAAATCCCGCCCCGACGATCGTGCCGAACAGCGTAAAAGAAAGTTTTACCGTATAAGTTGCTTTTTTCGGAAAATTATTCATCGCTTATGTATATGCCGCTTTCCGCCTCTTTTTTCCTTTTCCGCCGACCACACGCACGCAAATTCCAAAATATTCCGCGATTTTTTTAAAAAAGGCTTGACTTGGAGTCGGCTCCGAGTCTTATAATGTTTTTGATCGGAAAACAAGACTTGCGTCGGAAAACTGAAATTTCCCGACGGCCCGATCTGAACAAATTACAAAGGACGGTACTTTTATGGGAAAAAAAGTTTTGATCATTTCGTCGACGCCCCGCGCAGGAGGCAACAGCGAAATATTGTGCGAAGAATTTGCGCGCGGCGCCGCCGAAAGCGGCAACGACGCCGAAATCGTGCGCCTGCGCGAAAAAAAGATCGGCATGTGCACGGGCTGCGGCACCTGTTCGGAACTGCAAAAGCCCTGCCCGCAAAAAGACGACGCCGATGACGTCGCGGAAAAAATGATCGCCGCCGACGTCATCGTTCTCGCCACCCCCGTGTATTTTTACGCTCCCTGCGCCCAACTGAAAGCCTTCCTCGACCGCTGCTGCGCCCGCTATGAGGAGATCTCGGGAAAAGAATTTTACTTCATCGCCTGCATGGCGGATTCCGCCAAAAGCAACATGGAGCGCACCTTCGAAACATTGCGCGGCTTCACCGACTGCCTCGACGGCGCCACCGAACGCGGCTGCGTCTACGGCACAGGCGTCTGGAAACGCGGAGAAGTCCGAAACACCCCCGCCCTCCGCCAGGCTTACGAGCTTGGAAAACGCGTATGAACCTCTGCGCCGTCCGCAAAATCATTTGCGGACGGCGCCTTTCATCGAAAGCGGTCAAGTCCCTTCGGCAGCCGCCCGCCAAGCGGGCGGCTGCCATGCAAAAAGCAGCGCAAGCCCGATCCGGGCTTGCGCTGCTTTTTTTAAACGAAGGCACAAACGGCCGTCGTTTTTTATTTTTTTGCATTCCCTATGAATTATGGCGAAAGGCCGCACCTTTTGCCATAATTCAGGGCCGGATCAACCGTTTCCCCGTCCACGCGCCGACCGTTATCCTGACCACGCAGGTAAGTTTGAGCGCATGCGGCGCAAACGCCGCGTCGGAAAATTCCTCCGAAGCATAGTGCGACATCAGCACTTTCAGCCCGTGCAACCGCTCCTTCTCGTCCGTGACAATCTCCGCCCTGCCCGTGCCCGTTATGCTCTCGTAATCGGCCGTGTACCCGCAGGGCGCGATCCCTTTATTGAACACGCGCCTCAATTCGTACGCGCAAAAGCCGACTTGCGGATGCGCCTTTATCAGATCCAGCTTCCTGCCTTCGAGCGCGCAATGAAAATAAAGAAAAAGCTCTTCGCCCTTCAATTCCGCACCGAAATTCAACGGCACGGCATACGGCGCTCCCGCATCCTGCAATGCCAGCGTCAGGCTTTTGCAACGCATCAGCGTTTCGAATTTATCCTGCGTGCCGAGGATCTCCCGTTCGGATTTTCGCATAGCCTTTCCCTCTCTTTATGCGGAATGCCTGCTCTTATAATCCTCGATCGCCGCTTTGATCGCCTGCTCCGCCAACACCGAACAGTGGATCTTCTGCGGCGGAAGCCCCCCGAGCACGTCGATCACTTTCTTGTTCGTGACGGCGAGCGCCTCGTCCACCGTCATTCCCTTGATCATCTCCGTCGCCGTAGACGAGGTCGCGATCGCCGCCGCACACCCGAACGTCTTGAATTTCGCATCGGCGATCACGCCGTTTTCTACCTTGATGAATACCTGCATGATATCGCCGCATGCCTCGCTCCCGATCATGCCCATTCCGTCGTAGTTCTCGATCTCTCCGACGTTTTTCGGGTTCTGAAAGGCCTCCATTACCTTTTCCGTGTACATTTTTATTCCTCCTTCCTCTTCGGATACACTTCGTTCTTCAGATCTTTGGGAAACAACGGCGACAGCGCCCGAAGTTTCACCACGATCTCTTTCAGCCTGTCCACCGCGTAATCCACCTGCTCTTGCGTATTGTCCGCCCCGAACGAAAACCGTATGCTGCCGTGCGCCAGCCCCTCGGGAACCCCCATCGCCAGCAATACGTGCGACGGCTCCAACGAACCCGACGAGCACGCCGAACCGCTCGACACCGCGATCCCCGCCAGATCCAGGCTGAAAAGCAGCGATTCCCCTTCCACATAACGGAAAGAAAAATTCGCGTTGCCCGGCAATCGCTCCTGCGGGTGCCCGTTGAGTTTCACATACGGGATCTCCCGCAATACCCGACCGATAAAACGATCGCGAAGCCGCGCGATATACGCCGCATTCTTCTCCTGCTCTTCCTGCGCAAGGCGCAGCGCCTCCGCCATCCCCACGACCGCGGGAACATTGGTCGTGCCGCCGCGCATGCTGCGCTCCTGATGCCCGCCCGTGATGATCTTGCCGATCCTCAGCCCCGAACGCACATACAAAACGCCCACACCCTTCGGCCCGTTGAATTTATGCGCCGAAAAGGAAAGCATGTCCACCGCCGGCGACGTGACGTCGATCTTCATGATCCCCGCCGCCTGCACCGCGTCCGTAAAAAATACGATGCCGCGCGCACGCGCAAACGCCGAAAGCTCCGCGATCGGCTGCAGCGTGCCCACTTCGTTGTTCGCCGTCATCACGCCGATAAATACCGTGTCTTCCCGCACCGCACTCTTTAAACGCTCCGTATCCACCCTGCCGTATTCGTCCACTTCGGCAAAAGTCACGTCAAATCCCTCTTTGATCAGCTCTTTCGCCGTCGCGATCATCGCAGGATGCTCCACCGCGCTCACGATCAGATGCTTCCCTCTGTTCTTCAAAGCATGCGCCGCTCCGCGCAGCGCCCAGTTGTCCGATTCCGTCCCGCCCGACGTAAAATATATCTCGCTCGGCTTCGCGTGGATCAGCTTCGCTATTTCGTCGCGCGCTTCGTCCACCGCAGCCACCGCCTCTCGCCCGAATGCGTGCTGCGAATTCGGATTCCCGAATTTTTCCGTAAAATACGGCAACATCTTTTGCAATACCCGCCCGTCGACCGCCGTCGTCGCCGCATGATCAAAATATATACGTTCCATCTCTTTGCTCCGCCTTTTAATTCAAATGATTGCGGCATACATGCTCGCGCTCCGCCGCGTTGCACTTGCATACCCCGACTTCATCGTGATCGTCCAGCATGGACTGCAACGTCATCGAATCCAATACCTCGTTGATCCCCGCATACAGCTTGCGCCATACCGCCCCCGTCGCACACTTCTCGCACGTAGATGTTATACAGTCCGCTATCTCCATATTGTCTTCCAATGCCCGCGCAACATCGCCGATCGTGATCTCACACGGCTTCCGCGTCAGTTTGTATCCTCCCGATACCCCGCGCTCCGCCGCCACGATCCCTTGCCCCGCCAGCATCCGCATGATCTTCTCTATATACTTCCCCGATACGGCGATCTCTTTCTCCAACGCCGACGCGCTCACACACTTGCTCGGGTAATTCTGCGCCAATATAAAACACGCCTTCAATCCGTATTGCGATTTCGACGATAACCTCATACCTGCCTCCTTTCGCCCTTCGGCTCTCCCGTTTTTTTGAATTGCAACCAAATTAGTTGCATTTATTATAACGTTTTTTTCAGCCCCCGTCAAATCATTTGGCGTCGGTTTTCAAAAAAATTTCCCGTGCTGCCAAAAGACGCCGCACGGGAAACAAAAAGCGATGCGCAAAAAAGAACGCAAATAAAAAGCGGACAGGCAAAAAAACGGCCGCGCTGAAATATCGCAGCGCGTAAAACGGCCGCAAATAAAAAGCGGACAGCCGAAAAAACGGCCGCGCTGAAATATCGCAGCGCGTAAAACGGCCGCCGTGACTGACACGGCGGCCGTTTTTGCCGAATTTTTAATTTGTTACAATGGTTTTCATTTTATGCGGAGGGAAGTTCTTTCATGAATTCCACGTTCCGAACGGTCAGCGTTGCGGGAGCCTCTTCACTGCCTCCGCCCAGATATCCGAGGAAATCCGTCCAGCCTTCCGTAGCAGAATAATCGAGATACATATATATGCTGTACCATACGCCCTTTTCGATCGCGCCGACCGCGCTGCCGTTTTCATCCAGGATCATCACGTTCGCACCTGCGCCCTGGCCGACCGTAAAGGAGTACCAAACTTGCGCTCTGCCCGTGACATCGCCTTGTAACATAAACGTGAGATAAGAAGTGTTGTCGCCGAATTTCACGTCCATCTTCACGACATGGAATCCCGCGCGGAAAAATTCGCCCGTGCTTTCAAACGCCGTTGCCGCGCCGCTGCGCGTCACGCCGTTGACCAGCATCGTCTCCTGCCCATTGACGGACGTAAACACTTTGCCTTCCTCGCCTTCTGTTACCGTATTGCCGAATACGTACGACGAAGTTTCACTGATCGCTTTGACATAGGTCACGTCTTTGAGATACATCACCGCGGGAGCTTCGCTGCTGCCGCCGTTGGATTGAATACAGTTGAACGCCGTCGAATCTTCTACGGGGATATACAGCGTGTACCAGGTATTGCGTTCCAGGCTCTCCGCCATGTTCCCGTCTGCATCGTACAGGTAAATCGCTCTCTGCGGCAGAGGCTGCCCCACTTCGATCTTTTCCACCCAATAAGATTGGGCCATATTGTTCCCGAATCTTAACGTGATCGAGGAAACGTTT
>CALVMA010000080.1 GCA_944341655.1 uncultured Clostridia bacterium
AAATTCCGCCGCCGTGCGCATACCGCTGGATAAAACGCTCACCCCCGCGCAGAACGCGCAAAAATATTATAAAAAATACAATAAGCAAAAACGCACGCTCGCCGCGGTGGCGCCCCAAAAAGCAGAAGCGGAAGCAGACCTCGATTACACGCAAAGCATGCTCTCCGCCCTCGATAAAGCGGAAAGCCCCCTCGATCTGACCGAAATCGAACAGGAATTGCGCGACACAGGCGTGCTCCCTCCCGAAAAGAAAAAAACAAGATCCGCCCCCGACGTGCCCTTCCGCGCTTTCGAGATCGGAAAATTCCGCATTTTCGCAGGCCGCAACAACGTCCAGAACGATCGGCTCCTGCGCGAAGCCGCGCCCGACGACATTTGGCTGCATACCCAGAAATACCACAGCTCCCACGTACTCATCCGCACCGAGGGCAGAAAATTGCCCGACGAAGTCCTGCTCGCCGCCGCCGAGATCTGCGCCTTTTTTTCGGACGCCAAACAGGGAAACAAGATCCCCGTCGATTACTGCCAAAAACGGTTCGTAAAAAAACCGCCCCGCGCCAAAGCAGGCTTCGTCACGTACACAGACTTCAAAACCATTCTCGCCGACCCCAAACGGCACGCCGAACTCGAAATATAAAATGAGGTTTTTTTCATGCAAAATACCGTTTCCCTCTGTTACATCGGCAACAAAAAAGTTTTCCCGGGACTTTTGCTTTCCGTCCTGTCCCTGATAAAATTCACAAAAAGGCCCCTGCACGTCTATATCCTGTCCATGGACCTGCACGAACAGGATCCCGCCTTCTTGCCGTTCAGCGAAAACCAGATACATATCCTCGACAGCGTCCTGAAAGAAAAAAATCCCGAAAGCCGCGCGAAAATGATCGACGTCGGAGAACTTTTCCGAAAAGAACTCATCCGCGGGAAAAACGTCAAAAATTACTACACCCCCTACGCACAGCTGCGGCTCTACCTTTCCGAACTGCAAGGCCTCCCCGAAAAACTCATTTACCTCGACATCGATACGATGGCGGCTTCCGACATCGGACAGCTCTACGACATCGACATCGGCGGCTACGAATACGCCGCCGCCCTCGATTATATGGGAAAATTCTGGGTGGCGCGCGATTACTGCAACTCGGGCGTGCTCCTCCTGAACCTGCCCGAATTGCGCCGCACGCGGCTTTTCCCGCGCGTCCGCGATTACGTCGCCGCGCACCGCATGTTCATGCCCGACCAGACCGCGCTGCACCGCCTTCACTCCGCACGGCTCATTCTGCCCATGCGCTTCAACGAACAGCGGCAGCTCAAAGAAGATACGGTCGTCAAACATTTCTGCCGCGGCATTTTCTGGTTCCCCTTCTTTCACATCTATAACATCAAACAATGGGAACGCGACGCCGTCCACAAACGGCTGAAAATTTGTTTTTACGACGATATCTACGAAACCTACGACCGCCTCGCCGAAAAATACAGCCTTTCGGACTGAACCGCGGCCGCTATTCAAAAGCCCGCCTTGCGCAAAAATTTGCGCAAGGCGGGCTTTTTATACGCGCAAAACGACGCTTTTTTGCAAAACGGCGCCGCTTGCGTCACAAAAAGCGCCGAAGCGTAACCGTTACGCTTCGGCGCTTTCAACCGATGCGAAAACTTATCGCGTCACTCGGTTTTTTTCACGCTCTCCTGCAGACGCCGCCGCTCCGCGCGCGCCTTTTTCAAAGACACGCAAAGGTCAAACACGTTCATGCCGACACCCATCACGATGTAAGAATAGTACAGCACAAACCGCCAGATCAACACGTACCAGAACAGTACCCCCGACGCGACCGACGCAAACGCCAGCATGAACACCGATTCGATCGCGCCCGAATTTCCGGGCGTCGGTATGAACACGGACGCGTACGTCGAATACATCGCCAGCCCAACCACCGTCAGATACAGATCCCAGCCGGGCGTCACGAACTCCCCGCACAGGGAGATCAAAAGAAAATACGGTATGGTGAACTGAATGATCGGCTCCGCCATGCACAAGAGAAACAAAACCAAAAACCAGAGCGGATGCTTGAAAATAAACTGCGAAAAGCCCGCAAAATCATCCATCCACTTGCGCACCTTCGCCTGCGTGCGCTCCGAATCCTTTACTATGCGGATCTTGTGCAGAATGCGTATGAAAAGGTTCGCCACCCACGCGACCACGCGCGGGCAAAACACCACAAACGTCACCGTAACGGGAATCATTCCGTTGATGCAAAAACCGATCCAACCGCACACGTACACCGTCGTGCGCATCGTCGCATCTTCAATGCCCGAAAGCGTGCCCGCAAGACACCCCATCACCACCGCCGCAAAGATCGTCCACGCCAGCATCTGCACGCCGTATTTCACCATCGTCACCGACGCCGCATTCGCGCCCTTCATGCCCTGCTTGTGCAGATAATAGATCTGCATCGGCTGACCGCCAGTCGCCGTCGGCGTGATGTTCTCGTAATACTTGCCCGTCAAAGCCACCTTCATGTCCTTATGGAACCCCAAACGGTAACCGTTGCTCGCGTTCAGCAATGTGTATTTGAGCGAATCGATAAAAAACGCCGCGGCAAACAGCACTGCGACCAAAAGCAAATACCAGCCGTTCATGCCGCGCAGCATCTCCCCAAACGTCGCCGAATCTCCGCCCTCCAGCGTGTTGTTCAGCTGCACGAGCACCGAGATCACGCACGCGATGATGACGACCGAAACTATGGCGAATAGCGTGCTTTATCGGGTGCGCTTTTTTATTTCCTCCGGCGAATATCGGGACGTTTCGCGGACTGTTTCTTCACCCGAGCCGACGGGGACGACCTCCGCGGACGTCTGCTCCCGCTCCTGCTCCAATTCTTTTTTCTCCATAACCCCTGCTATCGTTTGGATTTGTACAGTATTGTACCATAAAAATACTTGTTGCCGCTACCAAATATATGCCCTGTTCGGAAAAAAAAGAAACAAAACG
>CALVMA010000081.1 GCA_944341655.1 uncultured Clostridia bacterium
ACGCCGCCCGCGATCAGCTCGCAGGACGCGCAGTCGCCGTAGCCCTGGTAATCGTATTTGTCGAAACAAGCATCGCCGCCGTTGCAATGCACGACCGCCACCGTCTCTTCCCCGATCTCGCCGCCGCCCAAAAGCGCGGCGATCTCCTTCTTCCTCGCAGAACTCGTCGCACGGCAATCGGACAATTTTGCTTCGCCCTTTACGAGCGCCTCCGCAAGCTGCGCACAGCCCGCCTTGCCGCATCCGCCGCAGTTGCTGTTCGCCAAGAGCTTTTCCACCTTCTCGATGCGCTCGTCCTTCTTTACCGCAAAAACATTCGAACATATCACGAGCACCACGCCGAATACCACCGCGATCGCGAGCATGATCCCGCCCGCAAGGAGTATCTGAATCAACGTATCCATTCCCGCCTCCTTACGCCAGGATCCCCGAAAATCCCGCAAACGCCATCGCCATGATCGCCGCCGTCACCAGCGTGATCGGAAAACCTTTGAAACACGCAGGAATGTCCGCTTTGTCCGTTTTCAAACGCACGCCCGCCAAAAGACAGATCGCAAACAGGAACCCTACGCCCGTCGCCACCGACACACAAAAGGAATAAACAAAGTTGTAACTCTGAAATACGATCGCACTGTTTGCCGTGCCCAAAATCGCACAGTTGGTCGTGATCAGCGGAAGATATACGCCCAACGCGCTGTACAAGGTCGGCGAAAAACGCTTCAAGATCATTTCCAGCATCTGCACGAGACTCGCGATCACCAAAATGAATGCCATTGTGTAAAGATAATCGAGCCCCAAAGGCAACAGAACAAAATTATAGACAAGCCAGCAGAACACCGACGCGATCGCCATGACAAAAATCACGGCAAATCCCATTCCCGCCGCATTCGAAAGTTTTTTGGAAACTCCCAAAAACGGACAGATGCCCTGATACTGCGAAAGGACGATATTCTGCGAAATCACCGCCGCAAACATGACGGATATCAATGAAACTCCCATTTACTCCGCCTCCTTTCCAAGCTCCGCAACCCCTTCCGACAGCGGCAAGGACTGTTTTTTCATGCGCTCTTTGCGCTCGCCGATTTTCTGCATGACAAAGTTGAACAGTGCCATGAGGCACCCGAATGTGATAAACCCGAACGCGCTCGCGCCCACTCCCTCCATCGCGGGAAAGCCGGGGATCTTCATGCCCGCAAACGCACCGCCCGCGAAAAATTCGCGCACGATCCCGATCAGGCACAGCGCCGCGGTAAATCCCAGCCCCATCGATACGCCGTCCAGCATGCTGTACAGCGGCTTGTTGCAGGACGCAAAACTCTCCGCCCGCGCCAAAATGATGCAGTTGACCACGATCAAAGCGATGAACGCCTGCATCGTCGAATACAGTTCCGGCAAAAAACGGCGCATCACCATCTGCACGATGATGACAAACGTCGATATGATCACGATATAACAGGGAATGCGCACTTTGTCGGGAATGACGCTGCGCAGCAGGCTGACGAACAGATTGGAAAAAATCAGCACGAACGTCGTCGCGATCCCCATCGCAAACGCCTGCGACAGACTCGTCGTCATCGCGATCGTCGGACAGGTGCCCAACACCAGCACAAAGGTCGGATTGTTTCGGATGAGCCCGCCCAAAAGCGTCTCTTTTACTTTGCGCTTATCCATTGCTCTCTCCTCCCGCAATCATTTCTTCGCGCAGCGATTGCGTCAGCACTTCCTGCCCGTTTCCCTCGTTATAATATTGCACCGCCGCGTTTACCGCATTTTTTACCGCCGTGGAACTCTTCGTCGCGCCGCTCACGGCGTCCGTATTCAAAACATCGAGCGAACCGACTTCCTTTCCGATAAAATTTGCGTAAAAATCCGCTTCTTCCAGCTTGCTCAGAAAAGTTTCCGAATTGTCGCCGATCACGATCTTCTCGATCTTGCCCTCTTTGATATAGACGTACGCCTGCACCGTACCGCCGTATCCGCCCTTTCCTTCCGTCAAAAAAGCGTGATAGGCTCCGTCGTTCGATACCGCGTAATAAACTACCGAACCGTCCCCGTACGTTTTGCCCGTTTCGTCCGCCATCTTGCTGAATTGAGCACCCGTATCCGCCGCAAAACGTTCGTACGTCGATTGCAGCGGATCGACATAGGTGAGTACATTGAACGCCCCCAACAGAAGCCCGCTGCAAAGCGCGATCGCCGCCAGCACCAGCACGCAGCGGAGCATGGAACGCATCTTCGCTTTATCCATTTGCGTTCCCTCCCAGTCTTTCCGAAATATAGTCAAAACACTGCAAGAGCGTATCCCGAAGTTCGGTGTTCGTATATGTCGCCGAAAATTCCGAATCGGTAGTCATCGCTTTCCCGCTCAGTACGGCGATCTCGTGCCTGGTCTTTCCGATAAAAAGCGAAAGCTCCGCCACATATCCCTTGTTGTTTTCCTTGATCGGCTCGTTCGACGCGACGGTCTTGCTTTCCGCATCGATCGTAACGAGGTACGTCCGCTCGCGCGGCGTGCCGCCGATCGGGAACATTCCGCCCGCCTCGAACAAATAATCCCCTTCCGCCGTGCGCTCCGCCGAGATCACGTAAGGATATTCTTTCGGCCGCATCGCCACGATCGGCGTCGCAATGACCAAAGCCAGCGCCAGCACCCCGCAAAGCCCCAGACTTGCCCAACGCATGATCTGCGGCTTCGGCTTTCCGCTCTTCGTCATCTGCCCGAACCGAACGGGCAGTATATACTTATCCATCAGAGGCACAAACAAATTCATAATGAGGATCGCAAGCGACGTCCCTTCC
>CALVMA010000082.1 GCA_944341655.1 uncultured Clostridia bacterium
TTAGGCGGGCGCAATGTGAATCAAAGTTTTGTGAACGCATTCAACGAGTTTATTTATCTGGATGCGGGGGCGGAGTCAAAAGTATCTGCACCGAACAATAAAAACGCGAAATCGAAAGTTTCGGCGCCGGTGATTTCTGCGGCAGTGCCGTCGGAGCCGGAGGTTTTGGACAATAAACGGAAGAGTGACTTGCACAACATTATCGACCGTATGATAGATAACAACGGGAAAGCGTTTTATGCACAGATCTCTTCGGAGATGAAGCAAAAGTATTCGGATTTTATCCCGAAGAATTTCGGTTGCAATTCTTTTAAGAAGCTCATGGAAAAATTGACTCCGTATTTGAAAAAATACAGTATCGGAACCGATGCGGCGGGTACGACGATGTATTTATATCGCCGAGAGAAAAAATGATCGGAGGTGCGGTAACATGTCGGAGGCGGATCTTTATAAATTTTTTTCATCGTACGACGGGGAAGCGGATTTTTCGGATTTTACCCCGGAAGAGCTGATGCGGTTGCGGGAGCAAACGGAAGAACCTTTGCGCAAAAATTTTAAAGAGAAATATTTTGAATATTACGATGATGTCAAGAGCAGTTCATTAAAAAAGCAAGATTGGTAAACAAATGATTTTGATTTAGGCGGCGTTGAGGGCCGGATAAAGAGTGTCAAAACAATGGTTGCCAAAGGGCGGGCGCAAATTGAAATTGCGCCCGTTTTTTGACGGCAAACGGACGAGTTTTTATGCCTTGTTAAGATTATGTGAAAAGATGATATTGTCATGAAAAAAGCGTTTCGGTTTCTTTCTTCGGTTGACTTTTGTTAAGAAGTTTGCTATCATGTTTAACAATAGCGGAAGAGGAAGAAGGTAAATATTTATGGAATCGAACGAGTTTTTACATGAAATTTATCAAATACGCAAACGGTTGGAAGAGATACGGTTGTTTGATCGTGATTTGCCTTTTAACGGCACGGAGATGCAAATGATACGGGAAATTGTGCTGGCAAAGGAATCGGGCAAGCGTATTATTTCGAGCAAACTTGCAAAGATACTTGGCGTTACGAGATCGGCGGTGTCGCAAATGGTGAATAAGATGGAAGCGCGCGGGGTTGTATGCAGGGTTGCCGACGCGACGGACCGCAAAATCGCGTACATAGAGCTTTCGAAGGGTGCTTTGGAAGTTTACGGTCAGATGAAGGAAAGGATGAATACGTTTTTGGCGCAGATACAAAAGAGGCTGGGCGAAAAGAAAGTGGCTGCCTTTTTATCGAGTGCGAATGAATTTATAGACACTTGAGAGGGAGTTTTAAAAAATATGGCAGACGAGCCGCAAATAGGGCAGAAAGATTAGAAGGAGTAAAAGAACGATCATGGCACAGGCAATACTGAAACTGCAGGGGATCACGAAGGACTATAAAGTGGCGGATTCGTGCGTGCACGCGTTAAAGGGCGTTACGTTAAGTTTCCGAAGGAAAGAATTTGTTTCTGTTTTGGGAGCATCGGGGTGCGGAAAAACGACTCTTCTGAACATAATAGGCGGATTGGACCACTATACGGACGGCGATCTGGTGATCAAAGGGGTATCGACGAAACATTTTAAGGACGGCGATTGGGATGCCTATCGAAACCACAGTATCGGGTTTGTGTTTCAAAGTTACAATCTTATCCCGCATCAAACGGTTTTGTCGAACGTTGAGCTGGCCTTGACGTTGTCGGGCGTATCGACGCAGGAGAGAAAGGAGAGGGCGACGGAGGCGTTGCGGCGTGTCGGGCTTGGAGAGGAATTGAACAAGAAGCCCAATCAGTTATCCGGCGGTCAGATGCAGAGGGTGGCGATTGCGCGGGCGCTTGTGAACAATCCCGAAATATTGCTTGCAGACGAGCCGACGGGCGCGCTGGATACGAAGACGAGCGTGCAGATCATGGATCTCATCAAAGAGATCGCAGGAGAGCGTCTGGTGATCATGGTGACGCACAATCCGGAGCTTGCGAAGAAGTATTCGTCGAGGATCGTGGAGCTGAAGGACGGATTGGTCGTATCCGATTCCGATCCGTATGACGAGAAGTCCGAAAAGGAAGACAAGGCCGCCGAGAGCGAACAGGAGAGCAACCATGCACCTAAAAAGAAAAAGACGAGCATGAGTGCTTTTACGGCCATACAGTTGAGCGGAAAGAATTTATTGACGAAAAAGGGCAGGACGCTTGTGACTTCCATAGCCGGAAGTATCGGCATCATCAGCGTATGTCTTGTTTTGGCGCTTTCGAACGGATTCAATAATTATATCAGGAAAACGGAAGAGGACATGCTTTCGTATTATCCGGTGGAGATCAACGAAACGTCGTTGGATCTGACGCAGGCGATGACAAGTTTTATGGGCGGCGGAGCGAAACTGGATATCGGCGACAAACTGGAAGACAAAGTGTACATCAATTCATTTCTGACGCAGCTTGCGCAGGGAATGACGACGACGAACGATCTGAGCGACAAGAACGTTGCGAACATTTCCGGACAAAAGCTCAGCTATCTGGATTATATTGAAGGAATGCCCGAAGAGTATTACAATGCCATCACGTACGGATACGGGATGTCGTTGACGAAGAACCTGTTTACGGACGTGCAGGTCGGTTCGACGACGGTAAGCAACGGCATGGGGCTGGGCGATCCGCAGTATTTTGATTATCATATTTCGTTGGGCGAGCTGCGGGCGTATTACACGACGATCCTGACGAGTACGGAAACGCAATACGGTTCCCTTACCCGTTTTGTGGATTATTTTACGGACGTTGTGAATTTTATGCCCGGTACGGGGAATGTAAACGACGCGGATTTCGGTTCTTACATACTTTCGCAGTACGATGTTTACGGGGAATTTCCGCATGCTTCGGATGAGGCGGTGCTGGTAGTCGGGACGAGCAACGACGTGATCGATTTGACCATGGCGCAGCTCGGGTATTTGGACGAAGAGAATTTCCTCGGACTGTTTCAAAGCGGGCTGGAAGGGGATGAAATCATGAAGATCCCGTTTGAAACGATCCTGAACAAGACGTTCACTCTTTACGACAACGATGAAGTTTTTACGCCGTCGGAGGGGGGTAATTTCCGCTATGATTACTGTGCTTACAACGAGTTGTCGGAAAAGCCGACGGACAAGGGCATGGAGATCAAGGTCGTCGGGATACTTCGGTTAAAAGACGGGCTGACTTACGGATGTCTGGGGGAAGGGTTGAACCTGACCGAGCAGTTGTTGCATGAATATATGGAGCGCAACGCGGAAACGGACATCGTAAAATATCTGAATGAAAATACGTCTGCGGACATCGACGAGATAGCGGGTTATGTTCCTCTGTTCGATAAATTGGTCGGCGATGCGTTCGGGGCTCCTGTAAAGGAAGTGCGCGTTTTTTCCAAAGACAGCGTTGAAAGCACGGCGGCGTTGGTGCGGACTTTGGGCGGAAACACGCTGCCGAATTCGGTGTTCATATATGCAAAGGACTTTGAGACGAAGGACAATATACTTCTTTATCTGGACGGCTGGAATGCGGCGGTAGACGCTGCACGGGAGGCATATTTCGATTCTAACGGGAATTATGACGGTTATGACGGGCCGTCGGAGGTGAAATATACCGATACGGTCGGGGTATTGATGAGTCTGATGCAGACGATCCTCGACGCGATAACGTATGTTTTGGTTGCGTTTACAGGGATATCGCTGGTCGTTTCCACGGTCATGATCGGCGTCATAACATATGTTTCGGTCGTAGAGCGTACGAAAGAAATCGGTATTTTGCGATCGATCGGCGCGCGGAAAAAGGATATCAAGCACGTATTCAATGCGGAAACGTTTATCATCGGTTTATGTGCCGGGGCGATCGGGATCGGAGTCGCGTACTTGTTGGAGGCGGTAATCAATCTCATCTTGACGCCTTTGACGGGCATAGCGGGGCTTGCGTCGCTGCCGTGGACTGCCGCGTTGATCATGCTGGCGATCAGTGTGGTTTTAACTTTGCTGTCAGGGCTTTTCCCTGCTTCGGCTGCGGCAAAGAGAGACCCAGTCGTTGCGCTGCGTACGGAATAAAAAATAAAACGCCCCGCCGTTCGGCGGGGCGTTTGCATTGTTTCAGACAGCCTGGTACCACCGTCCGAGGTGGTACCAGGCTGTCTAAAAACTTCTGGCGGCAAGAGGGTTGATCGCGGATTTGGGCGAATAAAAAAGCGGCACAGACGAAACTGTGCCGCCACGAGTGTCAGGGCGCGATGCCGAGATGGAACATTCCGAGGGTGACTCCGCAAAAGAGCAACAGAGACAGCACGTCGGTGATCGTCGTTATGAAAGGATTGGCAAAGACGGCGGGGTCGATGTGAATGGCTTTTGCCAGGATAGGGACGCAACAGCCTACGATTTTGGCGACAATGACCGCGAGAGTAATGGCGACGCCGACCGCCAGAGAATACAGGAGCGTATAAGGGTAACCGAAGAGAAGGCGGTCGATGAGTTGGAGCTTTAAAAAGCAAACGGCGCCTACGGAGAGAGAGACAAGCAGGGAAACGCGAAGCTCTTTCCAGATCACCTGGCCGATGTCTCTCGGGCGGATTTCGTCCAACGCCATACCGCGGATGACGGTCACGGACGCCTGGCTTCCCGCATTCCCGCCGGTGCCCATGACCATGGGGACGCAGGCGACGAGCAGGGTGGAAAGCATGGCCTCGTAATTGTTCAGGATCAGGCCCGTAAAAGTTGCGCTGACCATGAGAATGAGCAGCCACGGAATGCGATGCAGATAAATCTTGAAAACGTTGGTTTCCAGATAAGGTTTGTTGGAAGGCGTGACCGAATTGATATAGGAAATATCTTCGGTCGCTTCTTCGGTGATGACGTCCAACGCGTCGTCGACCGTTACGATGCCGACGAGACGGTTTTCCTGATCGACGACAGGTACGGACAGCAAGTCGTATTTCGAGAGAAGGTTAGCGACCTCTTCTTTGTCCTGATGGGTATCGACGAAGATGCAGTTGGTTTCCATAAAAGTGCCGACTTTTTCTTCGTACGCATGCAGGAAGAGATCTTTTACGGTGACGGTACCGAGCAGGGTTTTCTGATCGTCGGTGACATAGCAAGTGTAAATGGTTTCTTTGTCGATGGCTTGTTTGCGAATTTTGTCGAAGCATTCGCGGACGGTCATGTGCGCGCGCAGGGAAATACATTCGGTCGTCATGATGCTTCCGGCGCTGTCGCGGGGATATTTTAAGATCTCGTTGATTTCTTTTCTCGTTTCG
Organism: uncultured Clostridia bacterium; assembly: GCA_944341655.1. Classification (GTDB taxonomy): domain Bacteria; phylum Bacillota; class Clostridia; order Christensenellales; family Borkfalkiaceae; genus Borkfalkia. The sequence continues at coordinate 5,277 of CALVMA010000082.1, forward strand.
CTGTCTGCCTGCAGTAAAATGCGTTTGACGACGTTGGCAGGCATCTCTTCGATGATGTCGACGGTATCGTCCACGAACAGATCGTCGATGATGAGTTTGAGTTCTTTATCGGAAAAAGAACGGATGAGCAGTTGCTGCTGCGTGCTGTTCATCTCGACAAAAGTTTCTGCCGCCAATTCTTTCGGCAGGAGGCGGAACACGATCGGCAGATCGGCTTCGTCCAGTTCGGCGAAGATCTCGGCAAGGTCGGCAGGTTCCAGCTCGGCAAGCAGCGGTTTTAACAGAGTAAACTTTTTTTCTTCCAAATAATCGACGATTTCTACGATCTTGTCGTTTCGGTTTTCAGGCGTAGCTTTTAAAAGGACTTCGTGAACGACGTCGGTCGGCATGCTGCCGAGAAGCTCTTCGACGTCATCGTCGATAATTTCGTCCGTGACCGATTGGAGTTTGACGTCGCTGAAATCTTTCAGCAGGCGTTTTTGTGTTTCGCGGTTGAGCAAGACGAAAACGTCTGCGGCGGTTTCCTTGTCGAGCAGGCCGAATAACTTTGTCAGGGGGTCGCTTTCCAAAGAATCGAGTATATCGGCGAGTTCTTCCAAAGAGACGTCTTTGAGCAATTCGGTAAGTTCTTCCGTTTTATCGTTGTTTAAAAGTTCCACGATCTTTTCTTTCACGGTTTCACCTCCCGAAGCAATGAATTGTAAAAAGTATAAATTTTTTTTGGGGATTTGTCAAGCGTTGAAGCATTTTGCGGACGATGCGCGAGAAATTTTGACGATAAAATTTTTGTTTTTGTGATCGTGCGGTTGAACAGATTTGTATTTTATGATATACTGTAAGAGAGCAATGCAAACGGTGTCTGTGAGGCTGATGCGATAATGTGCGATTTCTTTATTGCCGCAGGCAAAGAGGCGAACAAAGCGTACAAAGGGCGTGTCGTACGGCAGGGTTGTATTCTTTTTTGGAAAAATTTTTTCGAGGTTTTATGAAAAATGAATAAAAGAATGTATGGATTGGGCAGCAAACGGTCGGTCATCCGTGAAATTTTCGAATACGGAAAAAAACGCGCGCAGGAAGTCGGGAGCGAGAACGTGTATGATTTCAGTCTCGGGAATCCGAGCGTCAATCCGCCGCAGAAGGTCGAGGACACGCTGGCGGAGCTCGTAAAGTCGGAAAATCCTACGGCTCTGCACGGATATACGTCCGCACAGGGGGATCTTTCCGTTCGTCGTGCGATCAGCGAATACATCGCGAAAACGCATAACGTGGTTTGCGATCCCGATTATATTTATATGACCTGCGGTGCGGCGGCATCGCTTGTGATCTCGCTTTCGGCCGTTTGCGATGCGGGCGACGAGGTGATCACGTTTGCTCCGTATTTTACGGAATACAAAGTTTTTGCGGAAACGGCGGGAGCGAAACTTGTGGCGCTCGCGTCCGATCCGGACACGTTCCAGATCGATTTTGCGTTGCTCGAACAGGCGATCGGGCCCAAGACGGCGGCCGTGCTCGTCAATTCGCCGAACAATCCGAGCGGCGTGGTTTACAATGAAGAGACGGTTCGCAAACTTTCGGATCTTTTGAACGAAAAGAGCGAGCGTTTTGGCAGAAGAATCTATCTTATAACCGACGAACCTTACAGAGAGCTCGTTTACGGCGGAGTTAAAGTGCCGTATCTTACAGCTTATTATAAGCATACTTTGGTTTGTTATTCTTATTCCAAATCCTTATCTTTGCCGGGAGAGCGCATCGGCTATATATTTGTCAATCCCGAGGCGGAAAACGCAAAAGAGCTGTATCTCGCCGTTTGCGGGGCGGGAAGGGCGCACGGTTATGTGTGTGCTCCTTCGCTGTTTCAGAAGATGATCGCGCGGTGCCAGGGGATCACGTCGGACATATCGGTATATGAGAAGAACAGGGATCTTTTGCTGGGAGCGCTGCGCAAATTCGGTTTTTCCTGCGTACAGCCGGACGGGGCTTTTTATCTGTTCGTAAAATCGCCCGAAGCGGATGCGAACAAGTTTTGCGAGAAGGCGAGGGCATATGACCTGCTGCTGGTGCCCGGCGACGATTTCGGTTGCAAAGGGTATGTGCGTATCGCTTACTGCGTGTCGGAAGACATGATCCGCCGTTCTTTGCCTTCGTTTGAGAAACTTGCTGCGGAATATAAATTGCAGAGAGGCTGAAATTTATGCGGCTGTTGTTTATAAGACATGGCGATCCGGATTACGAGCACGATTCATTGACGGAAAAAGGAATGCGGGAGGCGGAGTTGCTGGCGGCCCGCATGCAGGGCATCCGTGCGGACGCATATTACGTGTCCCCCCTCGGTCGTGCGCAGAAAACGGCGCAGCCGACGCTCGTTCGGAACGGCCGAAGCGCGCAGACTTTGGATTGGCTGCGTGAATTTGTGTATCCAATCGTTTTGCCGGAAACGGGAGAAAAACATCTTATCTGGGATTTTATGCCCGCATTTATGCAAGAGAACGGGCAGCTGTATTCTGCGCAAGACTGGATGAAAGTGCCTTTTATAGCGCAGAGCGATGTTCCTGCGGAATATATTCGCGTGTGCGACGGGATCGATTCGCTGTTGGCGGAGTACGGCTATCGCCGCGCGGGTACGGAATACGAAACGGACAGGCCCAATAAAAAGACGCTGGTGTTTTTTTGTCACTTCGGCGCAACGGGAGTCATTCTTTCGCATCTTTTGAATTTTTCGCCCGTCGCGTTTTTGCAGCATTTTGCGGCGGCGCCGACGTCGGTGACGACTGTTTTCACGGAGGAGCGGGAGCGCGGGAAGGTTTTCTTCCGCTGTACGGGATACGGCGACGTTTCGCATCTGTATGCCGTGGGGGAGCCGCCGTCCTTTTCGGCGCGTTTTTGCGAAACGTTTGAAGACACAGAGGAAAGACATTAAAATTTGCGGAGGCAGTTTATGGATAAAATTGTATGGCGCGCGAAAGTGCGCGAGGGGATGCGCGGCGAATACATCCGCCGTCACAATGAGATCTGGCCGGATATGGTGCAGGCGCTCAAAGAGGCGGGGATCTGCAACTATACCATCTGGATGGACGGGGACGATCTGTTCGGCTATTACGAATGCGAGAAGGGCGCGGATTATGCGCTTCGCGCGCAGGCGGAAAGCGAAATCGTGCAGCGCTGGGAAGAATCCATGCAGCCCGTCATGATAAAAAGTGCCGCAACGCCGGTAAAAGTTTTTGATCTTAAATAACGAACGTTTACATTCATAGGGCGGCGCAAATCTTGCGCCGCCCTATGCGCGCTTGTTCGTATTTTCGGGCGCTGTCCGCGTTTTCGGGCGCATCGCGCGCAAAGCCGATTTTCAAGCCATATTTTCCGAGTAAGCGCACGGCAAAACGTGCTTAAAAAGAAGCGCTCATGCGGAAGCCGAAACAAATGCGCCGAAACGCAATCTTTGCGTTTCGGCGCATTGTTTTAAAAATCTGAGATTATTTGCGGTCGGGAGTATGCCATACCCAGTCTTTGACTTCGGGGATGTCTTCACCGATTTCGGCAATATAATTTTTGTGTTTGACGAGCAAGTCGTTCATTTTCTGGAACAAAGCGGATCCGGTGTTGCCGAGCTGCGGCAGAACGGTGATAGCCGTTTTGACCAGATCGAAGCGGTCGATCTTATTTTGGACGCGCATATCGAACGGCGTGGTGATCGTGCCTTCTTCGGTGTAACCGAACACGTGCAAGTTTTTATTGTGGCGCGTATAGGTCAGCTCGTGGATCAGCGTAGGATATCCGTGGAAATTGAAGATGATGGGCTTGTCTTTTGTGAAGATCGCGTCATAATCGGCGTCGGTCAGGCCGTGAGGGTGAACCCCGTGCGGCTGCAGTTTCATGAGGTCGACGACGTTGACGAAACGGATCTTAAGATCGGGCAGGTTATCGCGCAGGATCGTAGTTGCGGCGAGGGCTTCCAAAGTAGGGGTATCGCCGCAGCAGGCGATCACGATGTCGGGCTCCACGCCTTCGTCGTTGGATGCCCAGTCCCAAATGCTCACGCCCTGCGTGCAATGTTTTACGGCCTGTTCCATGGTCAGCCATTGGAAGCTGGGGTGTTTGGACGCTACGATAACGTTGACGTAGTTCTTGCTCTTGACGCAGTGGTCGAAGCAGGAAAGCAGGCAGTTGGCATCGGGCGGGAGATACATGCGCACGACGTCCGCTTTCTTATTCGCGATATGATCGAGGAATCCGGGATCTTGATGCGTGAATCCGTTATGGTCCTGCTGCCAGACGTTGGAAGTGAGGATCAGGTTCAGGGACGCGATATCCTGGCGCCAAGGCAACTGGTTGCACACTTTGAGCCATTTGGCATGCTGAGCCGCCATGGAATCGACGACGCGGATGAATGCTTCATAAGAAGCGAAGAACCCGTGTCTGCCGGTGAGGATATAACCTTCGAGCCAGCCTTCGCACATATGTTCGGACAGATAGGAGTCCATGATGCGTCCGTCTTTGGCCAGTTTGTCGTCGTCGGGATAAATTTCGGCGTTGAAGTCGCGGTTGGTCGCATCGAAAGCGCGGTACAGACGGTTGGACATACTTTCGTCGGGCCCGAACATACGGAAGTTCTTGCTTTCTTCGTTGAGTTTGAATACGTCGCGGACATAACCGCCGAGCTCGAGCATATCCTGCGTTTTGACGGCGCCGGGAGCGGGAACGTCGACGGCGTACGCTTTGAAATCAGGCAAACGCAGATCGCGCAGAAGTTTTCCGCCGTTGGCGTGAGGATTTGCGCTGATCCTGCGGTCACCCTTGGGGGCAAGCTCGCGGAGTTCGGGGATCAGCCTGTAATTTTCGTCGAACAGTTCGTCGGGTTTGTAGCTGAGCAACCAATCTTTGAGGAGCTGCAAGTGCTCGGGTTTCTCCATGGAGATCGGGACTTGGTGCGCGCGGAAAGAATTTTCGATCTTTAATCCGTCCACGACCTTGGGGCCGGTCCAGCCCTTCGGCGTGCGCAGCACGATCATCGGCCAGAAAGGACGGGAAGTATTTTTGCCTTCGCGGGCGTCTTTTTGGATCTTTTTGATTTCCTCGATGCACTTGTCGAGCGCTTTAGCCATCTTTTTGTGCATGTCCATCGGATCGTCGCCTTCCACGAAATAGGGCTTCCAGCCGCAGCCGTGGAAAAAGCTTTCCACTTCGTTGTGAGAGATGCGCGCAAAGACGGTCGGGTTGTTGATCTTATAGCCGTTCAAGTGAAGGATCGGCAAAACGGCGCCGTCGGTTGCGGCGTTCAAGAATTTATTGGAGTGCCAGGCGGTAGCGAGAGGGCCTGTTTCCGCTTCGCCGTCGCCGACCGTGACGGCGGCAATAAGGTCGGGATTGTCGAAAACGGCACCGAACGCGTGGGCGATGGAGTAGCCGAGTTCGCCGCCTTCGTTGATGGAGCCGGGCGTTTCGGGGGCAACGTGACTGGAAATTCCGCCGGGGAAGGAGAACTGTTTGCACAGTTTTTTCATGCCTTCATAATCTTGTCCGACGTTGGGATAAACTTCGCTGTAAGTTCCTTCCAGGTAAGAATTGGCGACGAAGAAATTCCCGCCGTGTCCCGGACCGGACAACAGGATCATATCGAGATCATATTTTTTGATCACGCGGTTCAAGTGAACGTAGACAAAGTTCTGCCCGGGAACGGTGCCCCAATGTCCGACGATCTTCCTTTTGACCTGATCGCGGGTCAGCGGTTTCCTGAGCAGGGGGTTATCCAACATATACAGCTGTGCCGCTGCGAGATAGTTCGCCGCTCTCCAGTAAGCATCAACTTTTTTCAGATATTCGTCCGATAAAAGCTGCTTTTCAGAATTGCTCTGCACTTTGCTCATGAGTTACTGCTCCTTTTCATAATTTTTTGTTTATATATATTATAAACAAATTTTTTAAAATTTCAAGAGATGTTTTTAAAAATGCATTTAGGGCTTATTTCTGTTATTTTGTCACAGTTTTATCATTTAGCAAATCGTTAACTTAAAAAAATCATTCAAAATCGCCAACGAAACCACAAAAACACACACATTAGAAGACTATAAATTTCAAAAACATAATTAATTTCGGCGATTTTAAAGCAATTTTTTAAAAAAATTCCGAAATATTTCTTAAAATCCTCAAATAATATCAAAACGTCCGCCGATGAAAAATGAAATTATTTTTTTTGAATCCCATAAAAAACACTTTACTAATTTAGCGCAATAAAGTATAATGACAATATTGAACCTAGGAGGTATCGTTGTGAAAAGATTTTTAATGGCGGCCATTTCGATGGCGTTATTGGTCAGCGTCGTATTTACGATGTCGGCATGCGGAGCAAAAGAGGCCATTCCCGAAACGGAGGGGTATGAGTTAAAGATAGGTTATACCTTATATCCGCCGATGGATTATATGGAAAACGGTGAGTTGATCGGTTTCGATGCGGATTTCGGGCGCAAAGTATGTGAAGATCTCGGCTACACGCCGAAGTTTGTGGAGATCGATTGGAACACGAAATCGGTGTCTTTAAAATCGGGGGAGATCGACCTGATTTGGAACGGAATGACGATCACCGACGAATTGAAAGAGGAATTTTTGATAACCGATCCCTATATGGAAAATCAGCAGGTGATCGTGGTGAAAAAGGACATTGCCGATAAGTTCAAAACGGTTGCGGATCTTGCGAACGCTTCGTCGATCGCGTATGAAGACGGATCCGCGGCGGATGCACTGATCAGTGAGAATGATGCTTTGAAGGATGTTCGGCAGAATGCGGCATCGGCGCAGAAAGATGCGTTTTTGGAAGTATTTGCCGGGACTTCGGAGGTTGCGGTTGTCGATATCACGATGGCGAAATCTATGACTGCGGACGGTACGGATTACGGCAAGACGCTGACGTACGTAGATGTAGGATTTGAAAAAGAAGAATACGGGATTGCG
>CALVMA010000083.1 GCA_944341655.1 uncultured Clostridia bacterium
GCACCAAGTGCCGTTCGGGCGGGAGTTTGGCGCGCGGGCCTGTGTTTCGGGGGAAAAGCGGGCAGAATTTTGTTTTGGCGCATTTTTCCGCGGGAAGTCTCTTGAATTTTTTCCGTTTTTGTGTTAGAATAAAGCAAATAAGCTGTTTTTTGTCCGGTTTGTTTTATAACTTGACAATTTTTTCGGAAAAAGAGAGTAAACGCTATGTCGAAATTTATGGGGATCGACGTCGGCTCGACCACGGTGAAGGTGTGTGTCCTGTCCGAAACGAACGAAATTTTATACACGAGTTACGAGCGGCATTTTGCGCGGGTCAAGGAGTGTGTGCTCAACCAGCTTTCGGTGGTGGAAAAGAAATTCGGGACGGGGGATTTTTGCGTCAGCATCACGGGATCTGCGGGGCTGGGGCTTGCGGAGCGGGCGCACATTTCCTTTGTGCAGGAAGTGCAGGCGGCGTTCACGGCGATCCGCAAATACTATCCCGACGCGGACGCGGCGGTGGAGCTGGGCGGCGAGGACGCCAAGATCATATTCATTACGGGCGGCACCGAACAGCGTATGAACGGTTCCTGTGCGGGGGGCACGGGCGCGTTCATCGACCAGATGGCTACGCTTCTCAACATCACGGTCGACGAGATGGACAAACTGGCGTTGCGGGCGGAGAAAGTTTACCCGATCGCATCGCGGTGCGGGGTGTTTGCGAAGTCGGATATCCAGCCGCTTTTGAACCAGGGGGCGAAAAAAGAGGATATTTCCGCGAGCATTTTCCAGGCGGTGGTGGATCAGACGGTTTCGGGCCTGGCGCAAGGCAGGCGCATCAAGGGCAAAGTGCTGTTTTTGGGCGGGCCGCTGTATTTTATCAAGGGGCTGCGGAAAGCGTTCAAGGACACGCTCGGCCTGGACGACGGGCACGCAATTTTCCCCGACAATGCGCCCTGTTTCATGTCGATCGGGGCGGCGCTATATTCGCGGAACGTGGAAGCGCTCTCGTTGACGGAGATCATTTCCAGGATCGCGAAAGTGCGCGAGAGCGACGATATCGTGACGGGGGATCCGCTCTTCAAGGACCGTGCGGAATACGAAGAATTTGTTGCGCGGCATAAGGCGAGCGATCTTGCGTTCGAGGACATCAATACATACGAAGGGGACGCTTATTTAGGCATCGACAGCGGTTCGACGACGACGAAACTTGTTCTGATCACGCCCGATTGCAAATTGTTGTATCAGCATTACCAATCCAACAACGGCCAGCCTTTGGATATCGTGATCGAGCGATTGCGCGAGATCTACGAGCTGGGCGGCGGGCGTATCCGCATTTGCGGGGCGGCGGTGACGGGTTACGGCGAAGACATGATGAAAGCGGCGCTGAAAGCGGATTTCGGGATCGTGGAGACGGTCGCGCATTTCAAAGCGGCGCTGTATTTTGATCCGAAAGTGGATTTTATCATCGACATCGGCGGGCAGGACATCAAGTGTTTCAAGATCAAGAACGGCGCGATCGACAACATCATGCTCAACGAAGCTTGTTCTTCGGGCTGCGGTTCTTTTATTCAGACGTTTGCCAAGGCGATGGGCATGGAGATCGACGAGTTCTCCAAACTCGGCCTGTTTGCGAAACATCCCGTGGAGCTGGGCAGCCGCTGTACGGTATTCATGAACAGTTCGGTCAAGCAGGCGCAAAAGGAGGGCGCGAGCGTCGAGGATATTTCCGCGGGGCTTTCCTCGTCCATTGTCAAGAATGCGATCTACAAAGTTATCCGCGCCAAGACTCCCGACGAACTGGGGAACAATATACTCGTGCAGGGCGGTACCTTCTTAAACGACGCGGTCTTGCGCTGTTTTGAGCTGGAAACGGGCAAAAAGGTGGTGCGGCCGGGCATTGCGGGGCTGATGGGAGCGTTCGGCGCGGCGCTGTATGCGAAAGAGAACATCCGCGGCGAGAGCGCGATCATACGGGCGGACGAACTTAAAAATTTCACTTACACCTCCAAGAGCCACACGTGCAAGGGCTGTACGTCGCATTGCAACGTAAACGTCATCGGTTTTTCGGACGGCAGGAAGTTTATTTCGGGGAACAAATGCGAGAAAGGCGTGGGGCTGAAACCGCATTCGGACGAGCTGGACATATACAGTTATAAATACGCGCGCATCCGTCAGAGCGTTTCGGGGACGGAGGGAAAGCGCGGAAAGGTCGGTTTGCCGCAAGCGCTCGGGTTTTACGAGCAGCTGCCTCTTTGGGCGGGATTTTTCGAATCTTGCGGTTTTACGGTGGTTTTGAGCGAGGAATCCTCCCGCCGCCTGTATTTCAAGGGCCAGCACACGGTGGCGAGCGACACGGTCTGCTATCCTGCAAAGCTGACGCACGGGCATATCGAGAGCCTTTTGGATCAGGGCGTGGATTTTATTTTCTTCCCCTGCGAGAGCTATAATCTGGACGAACACGATTCGGTGAATCATTATAACTGTCCCGTGGTGGCGTATTATCCCGAGCTTCTCAAAGCCAACAACGAGCGGCTGGGCGAAGACAATTTTATCATGCCGTACCTGGATCTGAACGACAAAAAGACGTCGGTCCGCGCCCTGAAGCGGGCGTTGGCGCGGTATAAACTTTCCCCGCGCGAGATCGAGGCGGGATTGAAAGAGGGGTTTGATCGGCTGAACCGCTATTATGCGGACGTGCGGGCGAAAGGGGAAGAGATCCTTGCGCAGGCGCGCAGGGAAGGCAGGCACAGCGTTGTGCTGGCGGGGCGGCCCTATCACATCGATCCCGAGATCAATCACGGGATCGGGAAACTTCTCACGTCGCTGGGCGTGGCGGTGCTTTCGGAGGACAGCGTGTTCGAAAAGGGCAAGCAGGTCCTCGTGAACGTGCTCAATCAGTGGACGTATCACGCGCGGCTGTACCGAGCGGCGGAGTACGTGACGGAACAGCCCGATATCGACCTCGTGCAGCTTGTCTCGTTCGGGTGCGGCATCGACGCGATCACGACGGACGAGGTGCGCGCGATGCTGGAAAGCCGCGGGAAACTGTACACGCAGATCAAGATCGATGAGATCAACAATTTGGGCGTCGTGAAGATCCGTTTGCGGAGCATGCTCGCCGCCGTGGAAGAACAAAAGAGGCGTTCGGATGAAAAAAGATAAGACCTGCGCCGCGGATTTCCGCGACGCATACCCTAAATTTACGCCCGAAATGAAACACACGCACAAGATCCTCGTACCGGACATGCTGCCCTTTCATTTCGGCATCATCGTGGATTTTCTGCGCAAGGACGGCTGGGACATCGAAGTCTTGCACAACGATTCGCGCGCGGTGATCGACGAGGGACTTAAACACGTGCATAACGATACATGTTATCCCGCGCTCTGCGTGACGGGACAGTTTATCGACGCGCTCAAAAGCGGAAAATACGATACGGAACATACCGCCGTCATGATCTCGCAGTCGGGCGGAGGATGCCGCGCGTCCAACTATATCCCGCTCATCCGCAAGGCGCTGAAAGCGGAGTTCCCGAAAGTTCCCGTCATTTCTTTGAACTTTGCGGGGCTGGAAAAGGACAGCGGTTTCCCCGTCGGGCTGAAAACGCTCTTAAAACTCGCCTTTTCCGTCTTTTACGGCGACACCCTCATGTCCCTTTACAATCAGTGCAAACCCTACGAAACGGAAAAGGGCGCGTCCGATCGGGCGCGCGAGGATTGCCTGAAGCTTATTCGGGAGGCTTTCGACAAAGGAAAGTACCGTTCCTATAAAAAATGGACGAAAGCCATGCTCGAACGCTTTTCCGAGGTGAGCCGCAGCGGAGAAAAAAAGGTCAAAGTCGGCATCGTCGGGGAGATCTATGTCAAATATTCGCCGCTGGGGAATTCCCATCTGGAAGATTTTCTGCTCGCGGAAGGGTGTGAGCCCGTCGTTCCCGCGCTCATGGATTTTGTCCTGTATTGTGCGGTGAACAACGTCAACGATGCCAAACTTTACAACAAAAAGAACGCGGCGACGCCGATTTTCCGCCTTGCGTATAAATACCTGCACCGCGTGCAGGTGCAGATCATCCGCATCACGGAAAAGTACGGTTTCGAGCCTCTGCACGATTTTGAGCATCTGCGCCGCTGTGCGGACAAAGTCATCAATCAGGGCGTAAAGATGGGCGAGGGTTGGCTGATCCCCGCGGAAATGGCGGCTCTTGCCGAAACGGGCACGGACAACATCGTCTGCGCGCAGCCCTTCGGCTGTCTGCCCAACCACATCGCGGGCAAGG
>CALVMA010000084.1 GCA_944341655.1 uncultured Clostridia bacterium
GAAATATAAATTTTAATGATTGGCAGGAAATAAACATAAAAAAAGAAATAAAAAATATATCCAACAAGATGAACCGTCGCTCGCCGATCATTGCGTTGATCGTAGAAATGTTTTTTACGGTATGCAGTATTATCGTTGCGGCCACTGACTTGGTTCCTGACGGGGAGATGAAGAAGTGGATCATTATCAGTCTATTGGTTTTAATGTTGGCTGTTCCGATCCTTATTGTATGTTTGGCACCTGTATTTAGACAAAAGCTGTATGCATATCGTGTCAGACATGGGAAAATATCCTATAAAGGTTTGATAGATATATTTGATAATGAAACGAACCAACAAATCATGATGGCATATTCTTTTTGCGAGTGCATTGAAAATGGTGTCAGACCACAACTTATAACGTATTACTATATTCAAGCGAATTATTATATCAACAAATGTATTTTGCATTTGGAAGCAATGCAAAACTATTCTTCCTGTGTCTTTGCGCTGCCGTTGAAGGAAGAAGGAAACGTTTATGTTGACGGAACTAAAATATCATATGAACGGGTAAATAATCTATTGTCCTTGATTCATTTGATGCGAAAAGAGATGTTGAAAGAGAAAGCGGAGGCATTGGAAAAAATCGGACTGGGCGAGAGGGCAAATGTAGACAGAGAGAGCGCGCGATATAATCGTAAAGTCGATTCTTTTGTTCAAGAATATAATGACTTCTTATCGAGTCATAATTGTGAGAATGAAAAAATCGAATGGGAAAATTTAAGCGTGGAAAATGTAACCTGATCCATGTGCGGATAGAAACGGGAGACTGAAATAGCGCAAGGCGCGGCGATGTGAAAACATCGCCGCGCCTTGCGCTTTTCGGGATCAGATGAGATTGAAGGGAATGATTTTGATGTTTTGCCCTATGGGGAGGAGCTGCTCTGCGTTGCAGATGACGCCGCCCTCGGCGATCTCCAGCGAAGGGAAAAAGGATGAAAGTGTTTTGAAGTGTTTAACGTCCTGCGGGTTGGGGGAAGACGTTTTTTTGATCTCCACGGGGAACAATTTCCCGTCGCGGTAAAACACGAGGTCCACTTCCTGCCCGTCTGTATTGCGGAAGAAATACAGATCGGGCTTTTTTCCTGCATTATAGTAAGATTTTAAGATCTCGCTCACGATAAACGTTTCGTAAACGCTTCCCGCCATCGCGCCGTTCATCAGGGTCTCGGGGGTCAGCCAACGGCACAGATAGCACACAAGCCCCGTATCCGTAAAATATACTTTCGGTGTTTTGACAATGCGCTTTCCGATATTGAGGGAGAAGGGCTGCAACAGATAGATGATGCCCGATGCTTGCAGGATGGAGAGCCAGCGCTTTGCGGTCTTGCCGTCGACGCCGATATCCCGCGCCAGCGCCGCAAAGTTGAGCAATTCTCCCGTTCTGCTTGCAAGCGCCGTCATGAACTGCGTGAATGCGAGCGAATCACCGACGGAACCGAGTTGTTTTACGTCCCGTTCGATATAGGTGCTGACGTAAGCGGCATAATATTGTTCCCAATCCACGCTGCTGCCCGAATACAGTTCGGGCATACTTCCGCGATGGATGCGCTTCCACAGTTCCGAAACGGACGCGCCTATTTTTGTATTCCGATGAAGAAGATAGTCTGCCGTCGGCAAAAAAGGTTTGTCGAACGGGTCGCCATAGATCTCACGGCTTGAAAGCCCGAGCATATCCACGATCCCGATCCGTCCCGCAAGGCTTTCGCTGACGCCCTCCATGAGCGCGTATTTTTGTGAACCGGTCAAGAGATACATTCCCGCGCGGCGGTTTGCGTCGATCCTGTATTTTAAGACGGAAAAGCATTCGGGCGCCCGCTGTACTTCGTCCAAGATGAGGGGCGTGCCGTGCAGTGTGAAGAACCCGATGGGGTCTTGTTTCAGGCTCATCAGTTGCAGCGGATCGTCTAAGGTGACGTTTTTGACGTCTTTGAAGGCGTTGCATAAAAGCGTACTTTTTCCGACTTGGCGCGGTCCCGTGATGAGTACCGCAGGGAAGGCGGAAAAGAGCGCGTCGATCGCGTTTTCAATGTGCCGTTTGATATACATGGCGCAATATCTCCGTTAATATGGATTGCAATTCCATTATAACGGAAAAATTATTGTAAGTCAACTGATTTCAAGTCGCTTTTTACGTTCTCCTTGACGCCGAAGGACAGGGGAGCGGAGGGGATTAAAATAAAAAAATTCCGAAAAAGTACACTTTTTCGGAAAAGGGAAAACGGCAGAAATTATGTCGAAAATATAGACTTTTCAACGCTTATAGTATACCTTTTGTCTTATCAAGTGTCAATAGGTATCTTCCGAAAAAGTGTAGATTTACGGAAAAAGGGTGTGGCGGGAGCAGAAATCACAGCCAAATTAAGGAGGCTTGGAATGAGTAAAGTTATGCTTAGAAAGATTATGCTGGGGGCGTTGTGCGCGATTTTTGCAGCGTGCATGGCGCTTTGCTGCGTGTTTGCAATGGCACCGGCATCGAATGTTGCCGCAGAGGGGAGCGGTGAGGGATCTTCTTCCGGGGCAGAAGACGAACTCATCGTTTACGAAGGCAGCACGTTTTACGACTGGACAAGCATGAAGGCATATATCGAAAGCCTCTCCGCGGGCAGCGACGAGACGATCATCGTCGGTGCGGATATGACGGCGGACGACTTGATCGGCATACCGGACGGCGTTAAAATTACTTTAACCAGCCCGACCAACGATGCGGCGGACAGACGAACGATAAAACGTTCGGATACTTACCACGAAGTATGTATCAGAGTCGGAGACGAAGCAAGCGGCGGCGAGCTTGCGACGCTGATTTTAAGGGATATAGTGATAGAGGGGAACGGAGAGACGACTCAGCAGTTTGACGATTTGAGTTTTTTATGGTATACCGATCAGTCTTACGGCGAAATGTACGACGGCGTTTATCTCCGGTACCATGATATAAGGAGCGGCAGCCGCGGCGGCGCAATTTATTTGGACGCTTCGCAGAGCGCAGCTTCCAAATTTGTCATGTACGGTGGATATATCGGTGAAAATCACAGTAATGTAAAAAGCGGGAACTGCGGCGCCGTTGCGATTTTACGGTACGTTGCAGGCGAAGTCTCTAATCCCGCAACCTTTATCGTCGAAGGCGGATCTGTGTCGGAGAATAACGGGCATGGCGGGTACGGTGCAGGGTTTTCCGTAGCAGGGAAGCTGATCGTTAACGGCGGAAAATTCTTTAATAATGTGGCGGGCTATGACACCGTTATGTATAGCGACCTTAATGCCGAATATGAGATCAACGGCGGTGAGTTTGCATATAACGAGGCGAAAGTCAGCACATCCATTACGGCGCTCTATGGCAGCATGACAATCAGGAATGCCGTTTTTCACCATAACAGAGCATCTGATGTCGATGTTTTATTTCACACAGCGAGACAACGGAAGATGGCGATAAATCTATTGGCGTCGGTGGTCGGATTGTCCGTCGGTATCGCGGAAGGCGTGATCGGGGCGGTATTGCTCGTTCTTATCATCGTCACGGCGGTACAGCTGAAAAAGAAGAAAAACGCGGCGGGGCAGGCGCAGCCCGTCCCCGCCGGGGCGGTCGGTTCCGATCCTGCCGATGAGACAGCGGTGGCCGTGGAGGACGACGCGGACGATGAGGACGACGAAAAAGAGGATATGTCGGCCGAAGACGACGGCACGGAAACCGCCGACGTTGTGGACGCCGAAACGGGCAGACGGGTCGTGTACCGCTATCAGTTCAGTTTTTGGGCGCGGCTTATCCAATCCTCCGCCGAGCAGCAGGCGCGTTACGGCAGGATTCTGCATGAAGTCGGCTGCTTTGCCAAGCTCAAAACGGGCGTGAGCCGGCGCAGGGAACGCATTTATGCGGGCAGGAAGCCTGTGGCTGAACTTCTGTTCCGCGGCAGAAGGCTGTGCATGGCGTTTGCGCTCGACCCTGCCGAGTTCGAGAACACGAAGTACCATATAGCCGATGTGAGCGCGGTGAAGCGGTTTTCCGACACGCCGACGCTGTTGAAGATCACATCGGACAGACGCGCAAAATACGCCTGCGAGCTGTTACGGATCGCGGCAAAAAGGCAGGGGCTTTTGTATACCGAACTTCCGGAAGAGGAAGAGCCGTTCAGCCTGCCGTATGAGGACACGGTAGCCCTCGTAAAGCGGGGGCTCGTCAAGGAGATCTCGCGCGAAGTGGGCGAAGTCTTTTACCGCGAGCCCGAACAGGTGACGGGCGAGCAAGCATCCGTTTCGGAAGAGTCCGCAGTTACGGACGTGCCCGTGACTTCGGAGCCGGAACAGACGGCGGAAACGGAAGAACAGGAGACT
>CALVMA010000085.1 GCA_944341655.1 uncultured Clostridia bacterium
CGCGGCCGCACCCGGGCGCGGAGAAAATCGTGACGGAGTATTGCGTGCGGCACTCTTACGGAGAATATTCTTTGGTCGATATCCGCCTGCACAGCGGAAAAACGCACCAGATACGTGCGCATCTTTCTTTTTTGGGAAATCCCGTCGCGGGGGATGAAAAGTACGGCGACGAGACTTTAAATAAAAAATACCACGTCCGCCGTCAGATCCTTGTGGCAAAATCACTTTCTTTCGGCGGGTTGCAGGAGCTATCTTATCTCAACGGAAAAACATTTGCCTCTTCTTTTTCCGCGCACATGCCGTCGGACGTTTGATTTGTCCGACATGCGTAAACTTTCATTGTTTCCGAGTACAATGTTAAATACAATGCCGATGAAAACCGCGCCGTAACAGGAGCGGTTTTTTTGATGCGGAGGACTTGACAATTCCGCAATAAAATATTAATATATGAACATAAGTTAATATGTAAACCGTAATTAACGAGGTAGAAAAATGGATACGAAGGAACGTGCAAAAGACAGCGTGCAGCAAGCGAGCGAGCATGCGTTGTTGGCGGGCAGGGCGCAAAAGAATATGTTGACGGAAGAAGAATTGGCGCAGATGTGCGCGTCGTTCAAAGCGATCGGGGAGCCGTCGCGCATGAAGATATTATTTGCGTTGCAGGAAGGGGAGATGTGTGTCTATCACATAGCGTGTGCGGTGCGCGGGAACCAGAGCAACGTATCGCACCAGCTTCGTATATTGAAAGACGCGAAGATCATCCGATCGAGGCGGGAAGGAAAAAATATTTTATATTCGATTGCGGACGAGCATATAGCGAGCATACTGTTGATGAGCAAAGCGCATTTGCGTTGCGGGGAGGACGGAAATGATTAAGCGGCTCAAGGTCACGGGGTTGGATTGCGGATATTGTGCCGCAAAGCTGGAGGAGCGGCTGAATGCGGAGAAAGGGATACAGGCGAGCGTAGATTTTGCAAGGCAGACGATAAAATTGGATTATGCGGCTGAAGAAGATTTGGCAAAGGCGGAAAAGGAGATCGAAAAATTTGAGAATGTCCGGATCGTGCGGGATGGGGAATCGGGGGCATGGCGCGGGCATACCGCGGAGATCATCGAGATCATTTTTTCGGCGTTGTGCCTGGTCGCGGGGATCGTGACGGAGCATTTTGCAAAGGGGAAGGCGGCGCAGATTGCGGCGTATGTTTTGTATGCGTCGGCGTATGTGACGGTCGGCTGGAAGATCATATGGGAAACGATAAAAAACATTGCGCACGGAAAATTTTTCGATGAAAATTTTTTGATGACACTGGCGAGCGTCGGTGCGATCGTGTTGGGCCAGTATGCGGAAGCTGCGGAAGTCATGGTCCTGTATGCTTTGGGAGAGCTGTTGCAGTCGGTGGCCGTGGGAGCGTCGAGGAAATCGATCGCGGCGCTGATGGATCTGAAGAGCGAGAGCGCAACGATCGTCACTGCGGAGGGCGAGAAAGAAGTGCCTCCCGAAGAGATCCGCAAAGGCGACGTATTGTTGGTAAAAGCGGGTGAAAAGCTTGCGGCGGACGGGGTAGTCGTCGAAGGTACGACGTCTTTGGACACGAGGTCTTTGAGCGGAGAAGCGATGCCGCGGGACGTGAGCGTCGGTGACTCGGTGTTGGGCGGATCCATCAATGCGGGCGGCGTGATCAAGGTGCGGGCGGAAAAAAACTATGCGGAATCCACGGTGGCAAAAATATTGGATCTTGTGGAAAATTCTTCCGCTTCGAAGGCAAAGAGCGAACGTTTCATTACAAAATTTGCGAAGATCTATACGCCTGCGGTATGTGCGGCGGCGCTGCTCGTTGCTTTTCTTGCTCCTGTATTTACGGGGGATTATTTGGCCAATCTCGGGGATTGGATCAACCGTGCGCTGGTCTTTTTGGTGATATCTTGTCCGTGTGCGTTGGTGATCAGTGTGCCGCTTTCCTATTTCAGCGGGATCGGTTTTGCGGCAAAACACGGGATCCTTGTAAAGGGTTCGACGGGGTTGGATTCGATTGCCGCCGCGCGCGTGGCGGCATTTGACAAGACGGGAACGCTTACGTACGGCAATTTCGAGCTTGCAAAAATCCATGCCGACGACGCGGAGCTGTTCTTGCAGACGGTGGCGGCGGCGGAAAAGAAATCGTCGCATCCGATCGCGGAGGCGTTCCGCGGGATACGGACCCCGTATGAAGCGAAGAATGTATCCGAGCGTGCGGGGTATGGATTGGAATGCGAGATAAACGGGAAAAAGGTTCTGGTCGGGAACGAAAAATGGATGAAAATTCATTCGGTGGCGGTGCGAACGCCGTGCGCGGAAGGAACGGTGATCTATGCGGCGAGTGACGGTGAATATTTGGGCAGTGCGGAGATCGGGGACAGGATCAAGGAAAACGCACAGGAATCGGTCGCAAAACTTCGCAAGCAGGGCGTACAGTTTTGCTATATGCTCACGGGTGACAGCAAGCTGCGGGCGGAGCGCGTTGCGGAGCAGGTCGGCCTGGACGGAACGCACGCGGGGCTTTTGCCCGAAGATAAGCTGAAAACGGCGCGCGAGCTGAAAAAATGCGGGAAACTGATGTATGTCGGCGATGGGATCAACGATGCGCCGGTGCTTATGGAAGCGGACGTGGGGGTATCGATGGGCGGTGTCGGAAGCGATGCGGCGATCGAGGCGTCCGACGTCGTTTTGATGCGTGACGATCTCGCGTTGTTGCCGCAGGCGAAGCGGATCGCGCGGCGGACGCGGCGCATCGTTATGGAAAATATCGTGTTTTCGATCGCGATCAAAGCAGTTGTGATGGTTTTGGGCTTATGCGACATGATCCCGTTGGGATTGGCGGTGTTTGCGGACGTCGGGGTGATGATGCTGGCAGTCCTCAATTCTTTTCGTACCCGTTTGGATTTTTATAAAAAAGATGACGTGCTTTGCCGTAAATAAAAGGGGAACTTGCGCAAACTTTCGCGTAACGGTAATTTTTAATAAGGAAAAAGCGAAGGAAGGCTCGCCCGGGCTATGATTGGATCGGGCGGGCCTTTTGATCTGCGATCATGACAGAAGCCGAAGGACTGGGGTGTTAAGGTCTGTATCAAAATCGGGAACGCATTCTGAATACAGCCGATGCTTTTGTGCGGACGGTTTTGGGAATGATGGATGCTGTAATGTTTTGTCGTGACATTTTTTCGGAAAAAGACAAAAAAGCGTGTTCAAGCGATTGCGTTTGTTAAAGACTTGTGATAAAATAAAGATAGTTTCATGGGACAAGGCGCCTTGTCCTTTTTTCCTTTCGGTGAAAGGAAAAAAGGATGCGTTGTCTGAGAATTGCGGATATTTCGCGTCGATCGGTGCGCGATTTATACAATATTTTCACTTTTGGAGGTTTCAGATGGTTGAAAATCAGAACACCGAAGAACCGAAGGTCGAGCAGGAATCGGCGGGCGGCGAAGCGGTAGCGCAGACCAAGTACACGGGCTTCCTCGGGAAAGTGGACAACTACTTCGGAATCACGAAGATGAAGTCCAGTTTCAAGACGGAAATACTCGCGGGCCTGACGACGTTCATGACGATGGTGTACATCTTAATCGTCAACTCGGCAGACACCATGTTCAGCGCGTTGCCAGATGTAACGTTTGGCGGTATGTACATTGTTACGGCAATTTCGGCGATCGTCGGAACGTTGCTGATGGCATTCCTTGCGAAATTGCCTTTTGCACAGGCGCCCGGAATGGGATTGAATGCATTCTTTGTATTTACGATCTGTTTTACGATGGGATACAGCTATGCGAACGGCTTGCTGATCGTCCTCTGCTCGGGTGTATTGTTCCTGCTTCTGACGATCGTAGGTGCGCGTAAAGTGATCGTGCGTTCCGTTCCGCAATCGATTCGTATTGCGATCCCTGCGGGTATCGGTCTGTTCATTGCGTTTGTCGGCATGCAGAATGCAGGGCTGGTTGTAGACAGTGCGACGCTTGTCGGAATGAAATCGTTCAACCTTCTTGCGTTTACGTCGTCGGGTGCGTCGATGATCGCCGCGGCGGTATCTGTGCTTTCCCTGTTGATGATCGCGATCTTCTCTAAATTGAATATCAAAGCGTCGGTGGTGCTCGGAATCATCGGAAGTGCAATACTGTACTATGTATTCTGCGCAATCGGATTTGCATGCGGTTCGGAGTCCTGCAAAGCTGTGTTTGATATTGAATTTTCCAATCCTATTCAGGCTTTCAAAGATTTTGGTTCGATGAATTTCGGCAAAGTTTTCACGGAAGGCTTTAAGGGTATTGAAGGTAGCATGATTTTCGACTTTATTGCGGCGTTGATCGCTTTTGCGATGGTCGATATGTTTGATACGATCGGCACGTTGATGGGCACCTGCCAGGCGGCGGGCAAAGAGAGCGGCCTGATCGATGACAGCGGAGAAGTTAAGAATATTCAAAGAGCGTTGCTCTGCGATTCCATTGCTACCTGCACGGGTGCGATCCTCGGTACGTCTACGGTTACGACGTTTGTCGAGTCTTCGGCAGGTGTTGCGGAAGGCGGCAGAACGGGCTTGACTTCTTTGGTGGTCGCTGTTTTGTTTGCGATTGCTATGTTCCTCAGCCCGATCGCGGCGTTGATACCTTCCTGTGCTACAGCAGGCGCTTTGATGTATGTCGGTGTGCTGATGCTGAGAAACGTTACCGATATCGATTGGAAAGATCCTGCTGCGGCAGTTCCCGCATTCCTGACGATTTCGATAATGAGCTTCACCTATTCCATTTCTTATGGTATCGCGGCCGGCTTCATTTCTTATTCGTTGATCAAACTTTGCACGGGCAAAGTCAAGGATATCAGCCCTGTTACGGCAGTTCTTTCTTTTGTATTCCTGTTTACATTCCTGTTCACGCACTGATCGGGAGAAATTGAAAGCAAACCTTTCTTCGGCGATTTGCCGAAGAAAGGTTTTTTTCTTTGTCCTGCGGTTTACAATTCGGGTGCGGTATGTTATAATGGAAGAGAAGAACGGCAGGAGGACAATCATGATCGAAAAATATATTGATGCGGCCACGGGCGTTAAAAAAGCCGAACTGGTTTTAAAGAACGGAAGTTTTGTCAATGTGTTTACCGGTGAGATCGTAAAAGCGGATATTGCGGTGGAAGGCGGTAAAATTGTAGGGTTTGGAGCATACGAAGGAGAAACGGAAATCGATATAGCGGGCAAAACAGCTGTTCCCGGACTGATCGATGCGCACGTACATATTGAAAGTTCACAGCTTTCGCCCGAAGAGTTTGCGAAGCTAGTCGTGCCGCGCGGCACGACTACGGTCATTGCCGACCCGCACGAGATCACCAATGTTTGCGGCATTGCGGGGGCGAAATATATTTTTGATGCGGCGGCGCGGACTCCTTTGGAGGCAAAGGTCATGTTGCCGTCCTGTGTGCCTGCGACGGGGTTTGAAACGAGCGGTGCGGTTTTGTCCGGTGCGGATACGGAAAAATTTATCAAAGAACCTTTTATTCACGGGCTGGGTGAATTTATGAATTACCCCGGCGTGATTTATAAAGATCCCGAGTGCATGAAGAAGCTGGAAGCGGCACGAGCGGCGGGCAAAGTGATCGACGGTCACGCTCCTTCGACGAGCGGTGCGGGGCTGAACGGATATGTGAGCGCGGGAATCGGCACCGATCATGAATGTATATCTCCCGAGGAAGCGAAAGAAAAAGTATCCAAAGGGATGTATGTGCATTTGCGCGAAGGGTCAGCCACGCGCAATGCGGCGGTGAACTGCAAGGCGGTGACGGCAGCGAATTTGCGGCGGTTTATGCTGTGCACGGACGATCGTCATGCGGCGGATATCAAGGCGAAAGGGCATTTGGACAATGCTCTGCGCGTAGTTGTCCGTGCGGGAATGGATCCTGTGTGGGCGGTGACCGCGGCGACGCTGAACACGGCGGAATGTTACCGTCTTTACGGGAAAGGGGCGATCGCACCGGGTTACGATGCGGACATCGCCGTATTCGATGATTTGAAAGATTTCCGCTGCGCGCTGACGATCAAGAACGGTAAGAAGGTTGCGGAAAACGGAGCGGCGCTTTTTGCCGAAAAAGAAAAGTTTCTGCCCGATGCTGTAAAAAATACGATGCACGTAAAACCGATCGGGCCCGAAAATTTCCGTCTGGTTTTAAAGGGCAAAAAGGCGAACGTCATACGCATTTTGAAAGACAATGTGGTGACGGAACGTACCGTCCGCGAGGTGGAAAGCAAGAACGGCGATGTCGTTTTGGAAGGGACCGACCTTTTGAAAATGGCGGTGGTCGAGCGGCATCACGGCACGGGTAACGTCGGGTTGGCGTTGTTGGAGGGATACGGTTTAAAAGGCGGAGCGATCGCATTGACGATTGCGCACGATTCGCACAACATCATTGTGTTGGGCGACAACAATCCGGATATGGCGGCGGCTGTGGAAGAGCTTTGCAAGATCGGGGGAGGCATGACGGTCGTGTCCGGGGGGATAGCGCATTCTTTGCCTTTGGATATCGCGGGACTGATGAGTTCTTTGCCTGCCGAAGAATATATAAAACGGTCCGAAGAACTTTTGAAGATCGCTTACGGAATGGGCATCTCGCGCGATTTTGAGGCATTTATGAGCCTCTCGTTTTTGGCGTTGCTCGTGATTCCCGATATAAAATTATCCGACAGGGGTCTGTTCGACGTTTCAAAATTTGCATTTATGAATATCGATGCTGAATGATTTTAACAAAGCAAGGCGCCGCCGCACTTTCGTGCGGCGGTGCCTTGCTTTGTTTTTTAAAAAGAACATTCGGGTATAAAATATTGTAACGGTATGAGACTGCTCTCAAAGCTAAAAGATCGGGAGCGGTGCTTATACCGTTTTTGTTTTGCAAATACGGTAAATCCGAAGAGTAAGGAATATAGCGCAGGGAAAGGAAATATATATAATTATGCTCTGGAGGAGGGAAAGGCGGAGGATGCTTGAGTTTTTGTCGGACAACCTTCGTGCGGCATTGCTGAACGTAAATCTGAATTTGTTGTTTGAGCTCAGGGTGCGTGCGAACAAGCCTGTGGTTGTCAATTATGGGGGGCGGTACACTTTTCTGGGCCAAGTCGGCGTGACGGGAAATATTTCTTCCGCTTTGGTGTGCAGTTTTTCGGATATTGAAACGATCATTTATCGAGCGAGCGAATATTCCGTTTATTCGGTTACGGAGCAGTTGCGGCAGGGATTTCTGACGGGTTCGGGCGGAGAGCGCATAGGGCTTGCCGGCATCTTTGTGTATGAGGGCGGAGAAAAATTCACGATAAAGGAAGTGACGTCCGTAAACATTCGGGTGCCGCATGAAATAAGAGGATGCGCCGAGCGTATTTACCGAACATGTTTTCAGGGGAAAATCGTGAGCGCGTTGATCCTGTCGCCGCCGGGGAGGGGAAAAACGACGATACTGCGCGATTTGTCGCGGCTGATCGCCTCCGACAATCTGATCAATATATTGATCAACGATGAAAGAAACGAAATCAGTGCGGCATACCGTGATTTTTCTTTGGATACGGGTGCTTTTTCGGATGTGATCCGTTACTCAAACAAAATTGACGCGTTTACGGCCGCGGTGCGTGCCATGCGACCCGATCTTATCGTGACGGATGAGCTTGTTTCGGCCGATGAAATGGATGCGGTGGCGTCGTGCATACGAGGCGGAGTGGAGGTGATCGCTTCGGCGCATTGCAAGGATGCGGACAGTTTGCAAAAATCTCCCGTGCTGAGCAAAGCGTTGCGTGAAAAGCTCTTTGCTAATTATATTTTTTTAAGCGCGGACGGGTTGGGCAAGGTCGGCAGGATTTTGGATGCGGAGTGGAAGGATGTGCCGGTGATGCCATGATAAAGTTTATTTTGTGTGCTTGTGCATTGGCGCTGTGCGTGGCATTGGCGTGGCTTATGACGCGGGGGTATCGGCGTCGGATGCAATTTTACTATAATCTGAATTTGTTTAACGAAAGGTTATTGAACGAAGTCAGCTATACGCGCGTACCGCTTCCGGCGTTTTTGGACAAATACACTTTCAGCGGCGATTTCGGCAATATGCTTGCGGAGAAGAAGCAGGCGCAGTTTGCCGGGGGAAAATACGATTATTATTATCTGGATGAAGACGAGCGAAAATTTCTCGACGATTATTTCAAAATGATCGGGAAGAGCGACGCGGCATCGCAGCGGGTGTATTTGTCGGCGATGCGGAGTGAGATCCTGGAAAAAAAGCAAAAGACGGAAGAGCTGTACCGAAAGTATTTTGCGCTGTATCTGAAACTTGGTTTTTTGGGCGGTTTGATCTTAGTGGTACTGATCGTGTAAGGAGAGCGGAAATGGAAATCGACGTCATATTCAAAATTGCGGCGGTGGGATTGATCGTCACGATCATCTGTCAAATCCTCAAAAAATCGGACAGGGACGACATAGCGACGATCGTGAGTCTTGCGGGGCTTGTGATCGTTCTGACGGTCGTTCTGGATATGGTGGTGGATCTTTTCGATTCGGTAAGAAGTATATTTGATTTGTTTTAAAAATGGAATTGGCGCGAATCATCGGAATTGGGTTGGTGACGGCCGTAGCGGCCTTGCTTTTGCGAAGCACGAAACCTGAAATAGCGTTTGCGGTCACGATCGCGGGCGGAGTGCTCATTCTTTTGTTTTCTCTGGATATTTTGGCGGAAACGTTCGGAATATTCGGACAAATCGGCGAGCAAACGGGGATCGATCTGACGCTGATAAAAATCATACTGAAAATCATAGCGATCGGATATCTTGTTGAATTTGCGGCGGGCATCGTGGAAGATTTCGGGGCAAAAAATATTGCGGACAAGCTGGTATTCGCCGGTAAAATAATTATTTTTACGGTGGCTTTGCCGATCATACAAACGCTTGTTGCGCTGGTAGGGAGCTTTTTGGAATTGGTATGAAGAGGAGAAAGCGTTTCTGCTGTCTGTGTATGGTCGTTTTGGTATTTGTCGGATATTTGGCGATGACGGGGTTGACAGTCAATGCGGAAGAATCGGGGGCGCTGAACGGAAGCATAGATGAGCTTGTCGGGCAGCTGGATACGGAAGAGCTGCAAAAATATCTTGATTCGCTCACGCAGGAGCAGCGGGAAGCGTTCGGAAATGATTTTGCAGAGAAATTGCGTGAGCTGATCACGGGAGATCTTTCTTTGGATTATGCAAACGCGTTTTCGGTGCTGTCGTCACTGTTTTTTCAGCGGGCATCGGGGCTGTTGCCGATTTTTTGCGTGATCTGCGCGGTTTCGATACTGTGCGGGATCCTGGGGCGATTTAAAAGTTCGATAGCGGAAAAAGGCACGGCGCGCATGATATTTTTTGTGGGGTATTCGGCGGTTCTGGTGCTGATTTTGTCCGCTTTATCTGGTATCGTGGAGGATTGCGGCGCAACGGTCGGATCATTGCAGGCGCAGATGCAGGCGGTGTTTCCCGTCCTGCTGACGCTGATCGCCACGAGCGGTGGCAGCGTTTCTGTGGCCGTCTATCAGCCGGCGGTATTGTTTTTGAGTGAGATCATTGTCAACATTGTGTCGGGCATTGTTTTTCCGCTTGCGGCAATGATATGCGTATTGAACATGGTGGGCAACATGAGCAGTGAGATCAAGTTGAAAAATTTTGCGTCGCTGTTTGCGTCCGTGATTAAATGGGTACTGGGAATTTCGCTCGCTGCCTTTACGGTGTTTCTTACCGTTCAGGGCATAACGTCGGCAACTTATGACGGGCTGTCTTTTAAGGCGGCAAAATATGCGGTAAGCAACACAGTCCCGATTATCGGGGGCTTTCTCGGCAGCGGGTTCGATCTTGTGATCGCGGGAAGCGTTCTCATAAAGAATTCGGTCGGGTCTTGCGGTGTTTTTCTTTTGGTAATCGTGCTTGCCGTGCCGCTCGTGCAGCTGATCGTGTTCAATCTCTTTTTGAAGCTGTCCGCGGCGGTCACCGAACCGATCGGCGATGCGGGGATATCGAATTTTTTATCCTCTTTGTCGGGTACGGTCAATTATTTTACGGCGGGATTGCTTGCCGTCGGGTTTATGTATTTTATAACGATACTCTTATTGATTTGTTCATCTAATGCATTGTTTTGATCATGGAAACATATATTTTATCCGTTTGCGGCGCCGTGCTTGTGTCTGCGGTGGCGGTAATATTGATGCCGGAAGGCAAGATCGGGAAGTTTTTGGACGGGATATTGAAGCTTTTTTGCATGCTTGTGATCTTGTTGCCCATTCCGGGATTGTTGGGGACTTTTTTAAACAACGATGGCGGCGCGGAAGGGAGCGCAGGCGAGGTAAGCATGGATTCGGACTTTATCGGCTATGTGTTTTCGATGCGGGCGGAGTCGGAGGAAGAAGCGCTTTGCCAAAAGCTTAACCAAGAGTACGGGATCGGCGTACAAGCGCAGATTTTGTGGGAATATGCCGAATATGCGTATAATGTTACAAAAGTTCTCGTAAAAATTGAAAATTTCGGAATATACGGGGAGGAAGAGCATATATTTGTTATAGAGCAGGCGAAAGAGTGCGCGGAAAGCATGTTCCCCGATGCGGAGGTGGAAGTTTATGAGTGAAGCGGCCGGCTGGAAACAAAAACTTCGGTCAGGGAAGGTGTTGGAGATCATCGTCGTGGTCATATTGATCGCAGTGGTAGCGTTTATCGTGTACGGTGCGTTTACGGATAAGACCGCGGAGGAAAGTGCCGCAGAGGACTACGCGCAAGAGCTGGAAACGCGTCTTTCGGCGGTGCTGTCGAAGATAGACGGGGCGGGAGAGGTGAGCGTAGTTGTCACGGTGGCGTCGGACGGCGAAAAAATTCTTGCGATGGAAACGAGCGAGGCGGCGGACGGGACGGTGACGAGCGAACCGGTCTTTGCGGGCGGGGAGCCGATCGTGCTGGAAGAATTGAAACCGGAAATAGCGGGCGTTCTGATCGTGGCGGAAGGTGCGGACGATTTAAATGTCCGATTCAACCTTCTGGAAGCGGTTGCGTCCGTTTTAAATATAAACCAAAGCATAATCAAAGTATATACGATGGGCGGCAATTATAATTAAAAGGAGATGGAAGGATATGTCGAAAACTAAAAAAATTGTGATTATGTCGGGACTTGTGCTCTTGCTTGCGGTGACGGCGGTGTTCAATTTTGTGCTGGCCGGGAGTTTGGACGGCAGTGCCGATGCGGACGGGATCACGGCGGCGAATTATTTTACGTCCTACCGTACCGAACGCAGCACGACGCGGAACGAAGAGCTCTTGCAGCTGGATTCGATTTTGGAGAGCACGGAGGCGGGTAGCGACGCTTACGAAGAAGCGATGTCTTTAAAATTGCAGATCGTGGAAATGATGGAGCGCGAATTGCTTTTGGAAACGTACATCAAGTCGGTAGGGTACGAGGATGCCGTGGTCAGCATCGGAATGGATTCGGAAAACGTAAATGTTTTCGTGAACGCCAGCGAGCTTGCCTACAATGATTTTCTCTCGATCTACAATATTTTGACGGAAGAAGCAGGGTGTGATCCCGCAAACGTAAATATTATGCCGATCCAGGCGGAAATTTGATAAAAATACTGTTCAATTTTCAAAAGATATGGTATAATGTACATAAGAAAGATTTCGGAGAGGTACCATGGCATTATTTAAGCGAGTTCCTTCTGACGGACAGAAAGGTAAAGTCAGTTACAACAGCGGTATTGTAAGCGGGATCATCAGCCTTGCCGTTTCGGAGATCGAAGGGGTGGAGTTGCTGCAGGGAAAAAAGCGCGGACTCAAGCTGTACTTTGAAAAAGAAGGTATCTATGCCGACATATCCGTCAAGGTGGATTACGGATATAATGTGCCTGAAGTGGCGTTCAAAATTCAGCAGTCTGTCAAACATAACGTTGAGGCCATGACAAAGTATAAGGTGGCAAAAGTCGACGTTTATGTCGTGGGAGTAGAATTTCTGGATCATGCCGCGGAGCAATAATCAGAATTTTTTGTGTTTTACCCGAAAGCATGCGGGTAGAATAAGAAAGCAATGCCGATTTTTGCGGCATTGCTTTCTTTGCTGAATTTCGGCAAAGCCTTCTTGCGTTCGGCAAGGCGGCTGTGTTTTTGTTATGTGCGGGGCAAGCCGCATGAAATTTTTTACAGGGGCTTTCACTATGAGAAGCAAAGCGCGCGAATGCGCATTCAAAGTCATTTTTGCATCACTTTTTCAAGAAAACGACGATGCCGAATTCAATCGCGGTGTATATAAGGCTTTCGGGCTGAATGAAGAGGAAGCGGTGTATGCAGACCTCCTTTTGGACTGTGTCAAAGAGCATCGGGGGGAATTGACGGAGGCGCTGAACCGTTGTTCGATCGGTTTTTCGGATAAGCGGATGTTTCCCGTCGACAAAAGCCTGATGCTCATGGCGATGGCGGAGATCGCGTACGTTGACGACGTGCCGGGCGTGGTATCGATCGATGAAGCGGTGGGGCTGGCGAGAAAATATTCAACGGAAAAGAGCGTCGGTTACGTTAACGGGGTGCTGGGCGCGTTTATGACGGAGGTCGGTAAAAATGAATCTCATTGACGGAAAAGCGTTGGCGGCGGAAATGCGGGTACAGCTCCGCGAACAGGCAGAGCGTTTTTATGAAGAGAGGGGCAGGCGCGTAGGATTGGCGGTCGTCCTTGTGGGGGAAGATCCTGCATCGCAGGTTTACGTGCGCAACAAGATCAAAGCTTGTGAGGAAACGGGTATTCAGTCGTTTGCGTATCGGTTGCCGGCGGATACGCAGGAGGAAGAATTGATCGCTCTGTTGGATAAGCTCGTCGCTTCGGAGGATATCCACGGCATATTGGTGCAGCTTCCGTTGCCCAAACACCTGGACGAGCGCAAAATTTTGAGCCGTATTCCCGCGGCCAAAGACGTGGACGGGTTTTGCGCGCAAAATGTCGGAAATTTGGCGATGAATCGGGAAACGATCGTCGCCTGCACTCCGTACGGCGTGATGAAAATGCTTGAAAAGTACGGGATCGACCCGAAAGGAAAAACGGCGGTAGTGCTGGGCAGGTCGAATATCGTCGGGAAGCCGATGGCGATGCTGTTGCTGAATGCGGATGCGACGGTCACCGTCTGCCACAGCAAAACGAAAAATCTGAAAGAAGTATGTGCTTCGGCGGATATTCTCGTGGTGGCTATCGGCAGGGCGAAGTTTGTTACGGCGGATATGGTCAAAGAAGGCGCCGTAGTCATCGATGTCGGCATGGATCGCGACGAAAACGGCAAACTTTGCGGCGACGTGGACTTTGATCGGGTGAAGGAGAAGGCGTCGTATATCACGCCTGTTCCTGGCGGTGTGGGACCTATGACGATCACGATGCTCATGTACAACACCGTATTGGCGGCATCAAGGAGTAAATGATTGGATACGAATTGTACAAAAAAATTAGACGAACTGCGCGCGTCGTTTGAAGAAATATTGAACGATTATCTGGACAGAGTGCAATATAAACCGGAAATTCTGAACCAAAGCATGCGGTATTCTCTGTTATTGGGCGGCAAAAGGCTGCGTCCGGTGCTGATGTTTGCGTGTGCGCAGATGATGGGCGGAAAGATAACGGATGTCGCAGGGTTGGCGCTGGCGCTGGAGATGATCCACACGTATTCGCTGATCCATGACGATCTTCCGGCCATGGATAACGATGATTTTCGCCGCGGGAAGCCCTCGAATCACAAGCAATTCGGCGAAGGGCAGGCGATACTGGCGGGGGACGCTCTTTTGAACGAAGCATACGGCATTTGTTTTGAAGAGTGTTCGAAAGGAAAGAGTTACAGAACGGCTTGCTCGGTGATCTGCAAGAATGCGGGCGCTGCGGGGATGATCGCGGGACAGGCTGCCGATTTATATTGGCAGGGGAAGGATGAGGCAGGAAAAGAGGAAGGGGATTTTATTGCGTTGCACAAGACAGCCAAAATGATTATTTCGGCTGTGGCGGTTCCTGCCTATGTGTACGATGCGGATCAAAACATCATTGCTTTGTTCGAGGAGTTCGGGAAAAATCTGGGATTGCTGTTTCAGATAACGGACGATATACTGGATGATTGCGGAACGTTTGATAAACTCGGCAAGACGGTCGGCAAAGACGCAAAAGAAAAAAAGGTATCCGGCTTAAGCATTTACGGAAAAGAGAAATGCGGCGAGCTTGCCGATCATTATTGCGACGTATGTCTGAAAACGCTCAACGACATGCCTTACGAGAGCTCTTTTTTGCAATCGCTTACGCGGTGGGTGCGCGATCGCGAGGCATAAGATGCGTTTGGATAAATACCTTGTAAACAACGGATTTTCGTCCCGTACGAAAGCGGCGCGCGCCCTTGAAGAAGGGCGCGTGTTTGTTAACGGGAAACGCGGGAAAGCGTCGCAGGAAGTGAGCGAGAGCGACGTGATAGACATAGAGCAGGCCGCTGTATCTTTTGTTTCCGAAGGCGGGTTCAAGCTGAAAAAGGCGCTGGATGATTTTTCGGAGAGCGTTGCGGGTTCGGTGTGCATAGAC
>CALVMA010000086.1 GCA_944341655.1 uncultured Clostridia bacterium
CCACAATCTGGCGCTCTAACCAACTGAGCTACACCCGCCATAAAATTTGGCGCGCCTGAAGAGATTCGAACTCCTGACCCACGGCTTAGAAGGCCGTTGCTCTATCCTGCTGAGCTACAGGCGCATTGCTCTTTTCGCTCGACTCTCATCGCTTCGCGTATTGGAGCGGGTGATGGGAATCGGACCCACGCAGCCAGCTTGGAAGGCTGGAATTCTACCATTGAACTACACCCGCAACTCACAACGCTAAAAAATTATATCAAATATGCTCCTATATGTCAAATACTTTTGGTCGATTTTTGCGGTTTTTTTTATTTTTTTCCGCCCATTCCGGCCCTTCCTTTTTACCGTATTTCTACGATCGTTGCCACCGCTTTTTTACGCTCGATCACAAGATAACAATACGTGTGATGCGGCGAATATTTTGTCATACAGCCCGGATTTATTGTCAATATCCCGTTTTCCTCGCTCACCTTCGCTTCATGCGTGTGCCCGTACAACGCAATGTCGCATCCGCGCGCTTTCGCCGCCGCCGCCAAACGCTCCGTCCCGCTTTTGACCCCGTAACGGTGCCCGTGACAAATAAGTATGCGCCGCTCTTCCACTTCCAGCACCAGCTCGTCCGCAAGACCGCCGAAAAAATCGTTGTTCCCAGCCACGACATACGTCTTTTCCGGATACGCGCGCATCAGCGCATTGGCATCCGACGCCATGTCTCCCAGATGCACGATATAGTCGCTCTCCGAAAGGACCCGCTCTATCTTTTCCAGCGGCTGCAGGTTCCTGTGCGTATCCGATAGGATCACCATTGTCTTCACGGCCGTTTCTCTCTCAGCTTTTCCGAAAGCGCCGCAAGCGCTTTCCCGCGGTGCGATACCGCATTCTTCTCCGACGCCGTCGCCTTTCCGAAACTCTTTTGCAGCTCCTCGCTCCAAAACAGCGGGTCATACCCGAATCCGCCTTCCCCTTCTTCCTGCGTCAGGATCCTCCCGTATGTCCTGCCCGACGCCGTCACTTCCGTCCCGTCCGCAAAACACAGCGCCACACAGCTTTCAAAATACGCCCCCCTGTCTTCTTCGGGCACTCCTTGCAGTTTCCCGATAAGCAGTCGGTTGTTCGCCTTGTCGTCCCCGTGCCTGCCGCAAAACCGCGCGCTATACACCCCGGGCGCACCGTTCAGCGCTTTCACGCACAGCCCCGAATCGTCCGCCAGCGCCGCACAGTGCAGCCTGTCCCGCACCGCGCGCGCCTTGATCAATGCGTTTTCTTCAAACGTTTCTCCCGTTTCTTCAATTTCGTCCGAAAACCCCGCTTCCTGCATGGACACGATCTCGTATCCGCCGAATATCTCCGCGATCTCACGAAGTTTCGCCTTGTTTCCGCTCGCAACTACGATCTTCATGCTTTATTCTCCTTACGGAAGGATATGCCCCGCCGCTTTGTAAATTTCATACCACTCTTCCCGCGTGATCTCAGTTTCCGCACCCGCCGCGA
Organism: uncultured Clostridia bacterium; assembly: GCA_944341655.1. Taxonomy (GTDB): domain Bacteria; phylum Bacillota; class Clostridia; order Christensenellales; family Borkfalkiaceae; genus Borkfalkia. Next base: position 1,495 of record CALVMA010000086.1, read on the forward strand.
TTTCCAGCAAATGCGCAAGATTTGCCGTACCCGTCACCACCTGGATCTTCGCAGGATGCCGCAACAGCCACGCCGCCGCTGCCGCCGATTTCGCGATCCCGTATTTTTTCCCCGCTTTCGCCAATGCTTCGTTCAGCTTTTCAAACTTCGGATCGTCAATAAAAATACCTTCGAAAAATCCGTAACGCAGGGGCGACCATGCCTGCACCACCATGCCGTGCAGGCGGCAATAGTCCAAAATATAACCGTCGCGGCAAACGCCCGCCTCCGTCTGCATATTCACTTCCGTCCCGCAGGAGATCATTCCCGCATGCGCGGGCGAAAATTGCAGCTGATCGGCAAAAAGACGCTGCCCCGCCGCACTTTTGATCAGTTCGATCTGATACGGATGCATATTCGATACCCCGAAATACCTGACTTTCCCCGAACGCTCCAACGCATCAAACGCCTCCGCCACTTCCTCCGGCTGCATCAAAACGTCCGGACGGTGCAAAAGCAGCGAATCCAGATACTCCGTCTTTAACCGCTTCAACGAACCTTCCACGGAAGATATGATATGTTCTTTGGAAAAATCGTACATCTTCCCCGGCACGATCCCGCACTTGGATTGTATGAACATATGCTCACGCGCAACGTTCAGGCTCCTGACCGCTTCCCCGAACAAACTTTCGCACGCTCCCCCGCCGTATATGTCCGCATGGTCAAAAAAATTCAGCCCGTTTTGCATGGCTCCGTCCACAAACGCCGCACACTCGACCTTGCTCAAACGCGCAATGCCCATGCAACCGACTGCGATCACCGGCAGTCTGCCGGCACCCGTCTCCACATATCTCATACCGCACCGCTCCTTTTTTACTTTTATCTACATTATACACGAATCCACGCCTAAATTCAACGTTTTGAACGGAAAAATCCCTCTCTTCCTCCATTTTATTCTCCGCGACGCTCTCTCCTCCTTCGTCCCGTTCGTTTGACAACCATGCGGCAATATGCTATCATAAGTACAGATGCGCAAAAGCGCGCGTCTTGCCGTTTGCTTGTACGCAAAAATCAAAAACGGCAGTCGGAGAATTATGGAAAATACAATCTTACGCATCGAACACCTGACAAAAACGTACGGAAAAACCAAGAAAGCCGTCGATGACCTGTCCATCGAAGTGTGCGCAGGCGACATTTACGGCTTTATCGGTCAGAACGGCGCAGGAAAAACCACGACCTTGCGCTCCGTCGCCGGGATACTGCCTTTCGATTCGGGCGAAATTTACATCGTCGGAAAATCCGTGCGCGACGAACCCGTATCCTGCAAGGCTATGACGGCTTATATACCCGACAATCCCGACCTTTACGATTACCTGACGGGCATCCAATACCTGAATTTTATCGGCGACGTTTTCGGCGTGGCGGACAGCGTGCGCCGCGAACGTATTGAAAAATATGCGCAGATGTTCCGCATGCAGGGAGATCTCGGATCTCTTATCGGCGCATATTCGCACGGAATGAAACAAAAACTCGCCGTAACGGGCGCACTTTTGCATGAGCCCAAACTCATGCTTCTCGACGAGCCGTTCGTCGGCCTCGATCCGGAAGCGGCGTTCAAGCTCAAACAAGTGTTCCGCGAAATGTGCGACGCGGGCAGCGCCATTTTCTTTCCCACGCACGTGCTCGACGTCGCGGAAAAACTGTGCAACAAAATCGCGATCATCAAAGGAGGAAAATTGATCGCCCACGGCGATATCGCCGCGGTGCGCGGCGACGAATCCCTCGAAAACGTGTTCATGGAGGTGCTTGAAAACCGTGAAAAGTAAATGGCTCCTCCTTACAAAAATCCAGCTTTTGGGTTTGTTCGGCATCAATAAAGTCCGCAAAACCGACGACCCCTCCGTCAAGCGCAAAGCCGCGGGCGGGCTCGCCGTCTTCGCTCTTGTGGGACTTTTGCTGATTTTCTACATCGTGTTGATCGCTGTCGAGTTCTGCCGCCAGGGAATCGGCGCGCTCTTGCCCGCCGCCTCCATCGCCATCACCTCGCTGATCACGTTGCTGTTTACCCTCCTGCAAGGGTGCTCCGCACTCTTTGCCATGAAAGATTATGACCTCGTCATGAGCCTGCCCGTCACAAAACGCGAAGTTTTGGCAAGCCGACTGCTCTGCGCTTACGTTTCCAACCTTGTCTTTGCCGCGGGCGTGACCTTGCCTTGCCTCGTCGTGCTGTTCGTCTTTGAAGGTTTTTCCTTCCCCGTGCTCGCCGTCACCCTCGCCGGTATGATCTTCGCGCCAATCCTGCCCATGGCGGTTTCCATAACCATCAGCGCCCTCCTTACCGCCCTCACCGCAAGGTTCAAATATAAAAATATATTGCAAAGCGTTCTCGGCATCGCCGCTTTCGTCGGCATCATGATCGCAAGCTTTTCCGTGTCTTTCAACGCCAACGCCGAACAGGGGATCGACATGAACGCCATGTACGCGCTCTTTGTCGAAAACATTTACCCGCCTGCCCTGCTCATTCAAATGACGCTTTCCGGGCAGGTGTGGCCGATCTTTGCTTTTATCGGAGGTTCCGCACTCATCGGCGCAGGATTTATCCTGCTCTTGTCCGTCTGCTACGAAAAAGTGCACGACGCCCTCACCGCAAAAGGCGCACGCTCTGCCTATCACTCCAAAGACGTGCGGAGCACCTCCGCCTTTTCGGCGCTCATCCGCAAAGAATTTGCAAGACTGTTCTCCTGCCCCGCCTATCTCCTGAACGGGCTTTCGGGAACTTTGCTTTTGCTCATCGCGGGAGTCGCGCTGTGCTTCGTCGATGCTCGGCCCGTACTCGAAGCCCTGCCCTCCTCCCTCGCCGACAACCTCGTCTATATGGGGCTCGGCATCGCCCTTTTCTGCATCGGAACGGGCTGTCCGTCCGCCTCCGCCCTCTCCCTCGAAAGCAGCCACCGCGACCAGCTGTTCGTTTTGCCTGTTTCCGCAAGGCTCATCCTTCTTGCAAAAGCATTCCCCACCTTCCTCATCAACGCCGTCGCCGGCATTCCCGTCGCCGCCGTCTTTTGCTGGAAAGTAAACGCTCCTGTCCTCGGCTGGATCCTGCTCCCCGTCAGCATCCTCTTTATCAGTTCTTTTATAGCCGTTTTCGGGATCTTCCTCAACCTGAAGTTCCCCAAATACGACTGGACGACGGAAACCCAGGCCATTAAGCAGAGCATTCCCGTCATGATCGCCGTATTCGGCAGCATGGCCCTCGGCTTTGCCGTCGTATTCGGCGCGGCGTACTTAGGGGTTTGGATCCTCGCCGCCGTCGACGCCGTCTGCCTCGCTTTGAGCGCCGCTTTCTTCTTCTATTTCAAAAACGTCAGGCTCTACATTTCCTGATTCGCGTGCCTTTGCAAACGCATAAGGGGCCGCCGACAGCAAATTTTTTGCTGTCGGCGGCCCCTCTTTTTTTTTACTTTCGGTCTGGCTTTCGACGGCTTTCCGATCGGTGCGCCGCCGTCGTTTTTGTTCAGACACGCACGCCCTCTTCCCGCCGCACCGCAACCGCTACACTTTGAAAGCCCAATTTCCGCGATCGAATATCGGATATCGGGCGCCCGTATCCGTCACGCCCGTAATTTTCAGGTCATCGTTCCCGATCATAAAATCCACATGGATCATGGAATCGTTGACACCCATGGCGTGCAGTTCTTCTTCCGTGTGCGATTCGTAACCTTGTATGCAGTTGGTAAACCCGCTCCCCAACGCCAGATGACAAGCGGCATTTTCATCGAAAAGCGTATTGTAAAAGAGCAAGCCCGTATTGCTGATCGGCGAATCGAACGGCACGAGCGCACATTCGCCGAGATATGCCGCGCCCTCGTCCATTTCGATCATTTTCCGCAGTACCGCCGTGCCCTGCGCCGCGTGCACTTCCGCCGCACGGCCCTCTTCGAACCGTACGGAAAAATTGCGGATCAGCTGTCCCTGATAGGAGAGCGGCTTGGTCGAATATACGATCCCTTCCGCCTCCCCCCGCGCGGGGCTCGTGAACACCTCTTCGCTGGGAATATTCGGATTGAACTCCACTCCCGAAAGCGTCTTTTCGCTGCCCGCCGCAAATATCCCGCCGCGGATCAGCCCCACCCGAAGATTCGTACCGTTGGAGCTGCGGTATTCCAAAGCGCTCAATCCTAACCCGTTCAGATATTCGCAGCGCGCGCGCAAAACGCGGTTGTGCTCCTGCCAGTTCCCCAGAGGATTGCCCTCATAGGAACGCGAAGCCGTAAGGATCGCCCGCCAAAGTTTTTCTTCCGCCGCCGATATCGGCATCTTCGGGAATACTTTATGCGCCCATTTCCTGCCCGGCACCGCCGCAATGCACCATTGGTATTTGTTCTCCATCTTGTCGCGGTAAGGCTTGATGATCTTTTGCCTTGCTTGCATCGCGCGCGCATATTTTTCCGAATCGATCCCGTTCATGCCGTCCGGATCGTCGCTGTCAAGATACAGCCGCGCGGGAAGCTGCCTGACTTGCAGCCGCAGCTTTTCTTCCTGCCAGGGCGCCACTTCTCCCAATACTTCTTCGCTCTTGTATTCCGCACCCAGGCGCGACAGAGGCTGGTGCGACCACTCCACGCGCACCTTCGCCGCGCCCGCACGATAACATTCCTCCGCACACATCAGGACAAACTCCGTCTGATCCAGCTCCGCAGAGATCACAACTTCCTGTCCCTTCTGCACGTTCAGCCCCGTCCGCGCAAGCAATTTGGCATAATTTTTCAAAACCGTCTTTTGCATACCGTGTGCTCCTTACCGCAGTGCCCTGCCCCAAGTCCCGTTCTCGAAAATCCCGATCTTCTCTCCCGTTTGGGTGACGCCCTCGATTTCCAGATCTTCCGCGCCGATCATAAAATCCACGTGCACGGAAGAATCGTTCACGCCCATCGCCGCAAAGTCCGCCCGATCGTATTTTTCAAAACCTGCGATCGTGTTGGAATACCCCCTGCCCAACGCAAGATGACAGCAGGCGTTTTCATCGAAAAGCGTATTGTAAAAAAGAATGCCCGTGCGGTTGATCGGCGATTCGTACGGCACCAACGCGCATTCTCCCAAATACGCCGCCCCTTCGTCCATCGCAAGGATCTTTTCCAAAAGCGCCCGGTTCGTCCTTGCCCCGCATTCGACCGCTTTTCCCTTTTCAAAGCGCAGCCAGAAATCTTCGATCAGCTCCCCTCCGTACGACAGCGGCCGCACGGCGTACACGACCCCTTCCGCTTCCCCGCGCATGGGCGTGGTAAAACATTCCTCCGTCGGAATGTTGGGATTGAAATGCTTTCCGTCCGCCGTGCTTTTCCTGCCCGAAATAAACTGCGCCTGCGGGATCAGCCCCACTTTCAGCCGCGTCCCGTTCGCGCTTCGGTATTCCAGCGAAACAAGCCCGAACGCGTTCAGCTTGTCGCATTTTTCGCGGAGCGCACGGTTGTGCCACATCCAATCGTTGATCGGATCCTTCCCGTCCGCTCGCGACGTTTCCAAAATCAGCTCCCATAACCGTTCGACAGCCCTGTTCGACCGTTCGCCCGGAAATATCTTCTTCGCCCAGCCGACCGAAGGGACCGCCGCGACGCACCATTGGTATCGGTTTGCCATCGCGTCCTGATACGGCTTCAAGATCACCGATCGCGCCATCGACGCGCGCGTCAGCTTTTCACGGTCCGCACCCTTCATTCCGTCGGGATCGGCGGATAAAATTTTGATCGTCACGGGCAGCTCCCGCGCACGCTCGCGCAGCTTCTCCTCTTCCCAGCCCGTCACACAGCCCAAATCGTGCACGCTCTCAAAACGGCTCGCAAGTTTTTCCAACGGCTGGTACTGCCATTCCACCGTGACATCCGCCGCTCCCGCGCGATAGCATTCCTCCGCAAGCATCGTGATAAACTCAGGCTGATCCGCCTGCGCCGTGATCACTACCCTCTGCCCCTTTTCCACGCTCGCGCCCACACGCACGATCAGTTTTGCATAATTGCGCAATAATGTCTTCTTCATCTTCCAACCATTCCCGTCGGCTTTTCTTTTATCATACACTTTTTATCGGGAATTGTCAATCCGCTTTCACCGCGCTCCCGCCTGCCTTTTCCGAAAAAGATTTGACTTTTTCCCCTTTTCCGTGCATAATATTGTCAGATCCGTCCCGCATACACGGGCACGGCCGCACCGCTCCGCCCGATCGCAAGATCCCGCCTGCGCGGATAAAAATTTTTTATCAGAAATTGTTTATTTTTTTGTTTTCTCCAACAAAAGGCTTCTTTTCTTTGTTGGTATTATGAGGGGTATGAAAAACACGTCACTGGAAAAATACATAGAAGTTTTGCGCACGGGCGATATGCGCGCCTTCGACGCCGTTTACGAGTGTACCAACAAAACGGTGTATTTTGCCATTCTGTATATCGTGCGCGACAAGATGTACGCCGAAGATCTCCTGCAGGAGACTTTCGTGCGCGCTCTGCGCGCGCTCGATTCCTACCAAAGCGGCACGAATTTCACCGCCTGGCTCGTGCGGATCGGCAAAAATCTCGCGCTCAACCACGTCAAACGCGCCAAACGCGAATTGCCTACCGATTTCGACGCCGAAACATACAAGTACGGCACATCGGAAACGCAGATCCCCTACATATTCGACCTCGCCGCCAAACACCTCGCCGAGGACGAATATGAGATCCTGATGCTCTGCCAGGTCGCAGGATACAAACGGCGCGAAGTCGCCGAACGATTGGGACTCCCCATCGGAACCGTTACCTGGAAAAACAACGAAGCGCTCAAAAAACTCAGAAAAATTCTCGAAAAGGAGGGCAGCGTATGAAAAACATCAAAAAATTACTGCGCGAACAGTCGCAAAACATCCTGCCCGACGAGCAGGTCAAACAAAATATCCGCCGCGAATTGGGCCTGGCTCCGCAACCGCAGAACGAAGCGGCCTATGCGCATTCCAATAAGACCGAAAACATTTCGCGGAAAAGTCTTTGGATCGGCATCGCCGCAGGCTTCTTGGTATTGGCCCTTGCGGCCGCCTTGCTCATCCCCTTGTTTACGGGCAAACGGCCCGCAAACGTTCCCGGCAACAGCCTCGGCAAATTCCCCGATATCGAAAACGCTCAGGATTTCTACGTCTACGGCGCCGCTTCCGTCGGCTCCCTTCTCGCTGCGGAATCCGCCGCCTCCTCCCAGACGCTCGGCTACCGCACTCTCGCCTTTACTCAGCCTTCCTACGCCGCGCTCTCCCTCTCCGAAGAACAGACCGACATCGTCAACGCCGTCAACGAATACCTCGCCCTGGTCGAAGGCTTGCTCGGCGAAGGAAAAATCGAACACTCCGACGCCGTCGCTCCCGACGAAAACAGCCTCTATGCCGAATTCCAGCTGACCATGAACATCTATTACACCGATTTGCTCGGCGAACGCGTCAGCTATAGCCTCTTCTACGACGAGATCCTGACCGAATCCGAATCGGACGGCGACGAGACTGAGGAAAATTATTCGATCGAAGGAATCCTGCTCGTCGAAGGCAGAGCTTACCCCGTCACGGGCGAACGCGAATCGGAAAACGAAGAGGACGAATCCGAAAACGAATTGCAGTTCACCGCTTTCCTCAACCAGGAAAAAACATCCTTCATCCGCATGAAACAGAAAACCGAACTGGAAACGGAAGACGGCGAACAGGAAACGGAACAGGAATTCGAATATACCTACTACGAAAATAACGATTGGCTGAAACAGACTTCCGTCAAATACGAACTCGAAGGAGAAGAACTCGAACTGAAAATGACGGTCGAAGAACGCGGCAAAGAAAAAGACGAGCTCGTCTTCTGCCGCGAACACGCCGACGCCGCCCTCGACGTCGAGGGAAAGATCGGCGGCAAAGACGTGCGCTTCCGCATAAGCATCGTCAACGAAAACGGCAAATACCAATACCGCTACGAATTCAACGGAAACAGCTGGAACGAAGACCGCTGGGATGAAGACCGCCGAAACGAAGACGGCCGCCCCCGCTACGGAAATTGACCGCGGCACGCTCTTCCGAAGCCGCGGCGGCGCGATCCCCTTTCCCCCTTTAGACGGGCACAAAAGTTTTTCGCTCTTTCGGCGGCTCCCCGCTTCCCGTTTTTTGAAATTTTTTCAGCAATATAAAAGCCGCGCGGCGCAAAACTTTGCGCCGCGCGGCTTTTTTTGTTTTCTTTATGATCAGCCGCAGGCGGCAAACTTGTTTGCCGCCTGCGGCACGGAACACGCGTTCTAAAAACGCGGCTTATGCAAATGCGGCTTTTGACGCTTCCGCGCCCGCATTGCAAAAGGGAAGCCTGCCGCCGGCAGATTTACGCACCTCTTTCGGCTTTTCCGAAAGGGTGTTTTTAAGAGTCTTTGCCGTCGTCCGAAGATCGCTTGTTATCATCGCTGCCGCCGCCCAGATCCCCGAAAGGATCGTCCTGCGGAGAAGATTGCCCCGCGGAGGATCGCCCCGCATTCGAAGAAAATTCTCCGAAAGGATCGTCGGGCTGATTCGCGGGCCCGCCCTGCGGGCCGTAAGGATTTGTCCCGTAGGGGTTCCCTCCGTTGGGATTGCCGCCGTAAGGATTGCCGCCGTAAGGGTTTCCGTAAGGCGAATTCGGGTACTGGCCCTGCTGCTGCATACGGCGGATCTGTTCCATGCGCGCCTGCATAAACTTTTCGTAATCCACATACTTGCGGTTGCGGAACGCAAACGCAAGAATACCTGCCACCGGCAGGAAAACGCACAGAATGGTCAGCCAAATATACGACTGCGGCGCATAGGCACGGAAAAATCCCATATACAGAAACACGCTCAGCAGCATGTTGACGAACATAAAAATGTACGCCAGAATGTAAGCCACGTTCATCACCTTTACAAAGGACGCAAACGAAGAAGAAAATTCCAGGCCGTACGACACCATGCCGTTTTCCACGCTCGTCGTGATCGTGTACAAATGATTCACGTACGCATACGCCACCGGGAAATACTGCAGCGCATAGCTTACGCACAGCAAAATTTCCGAGATCATCGTCAGAAGACCGAAATATTCAAACTTCGTCCTCCCGATGCGGACAGGCCCCGCAAGTTTGCCCATCAGCCACGTGCTCGCAAAAGGAACAAACGCACACCAGACAAATTTGTTCATCCCGCGCTTTTTTGCCATTTCATACAGCCCTGCGGCCTTGAACGCATACAGCGCCACATACACCGCCGCCGCAATCACAAACGCAAGATACACGGGCATCACCCGCACACCGTAGACCTGCTCCACCCTCGGATCGCAAAAGTTGAATATCGCGCCGAAAACAATAAAAAATTCCATAATCCTTCCGCCTTTATTCTTCTATAAGACTGCCGAACGGGTCGGCTTCATATTCCGCCCGCACCAGAGTCAATCCCTTCGCGGGCATCGTCTTGCCCAAAAGATCGCGGCTTCCGCCTGCCAGCGCCGCCTTCACCGCATCCTCCGTCAGCTTGCCGCAGCCGAAATCCAGCAATACCCCCGCCATGATGCGCACCATGTTGTACAGAAAACCGTTTCCGCACACAATGATATCCAAACTGAAACGCCGCTCGTCCGATCCCCGCACAAACGGCGCAAATTCCACCGAATACACCGTCCGCACCGTTGTCCTGACCGACGAGCCCGTCGAGGAAAACGCCGCAAAATCATGCTCGCCTTCCAGAAGATCCGCGCATTTGCGCATGAGCGCAAGATCGGGCTCACCCCCGAAACGAACCGCGTACCGCTCGAATAACGGTATCTCCCGCTTGGAAAAATATACGCTGTATCGGTACGTCTTTCTCTTCGCCGAACGGCAGGCATCAAAATCATCCGCCGCCAAAACGCTCTCCAGCACCCGCACGTCCGCAGGCAGTGCCGTGTTCAGCGCGTCCGCTACCCGTTCGGGCCCGATCTTTATGCCGTCCGCCAGCGCAAAATTACAAACCTGCGCCTCGGCATGCACGCCCGCATCCGTCCTGCCGCTGCCCGTCACGCGCGAAAATACCCCGAACCTCTCGCTGATCGCCCGCTCCAGCTCTCCCTGAACCGTCCGTCCGTTCTCCTGTATCTGCCAGCCGCAAAAATGCGTGCCGTCGTAACAGACTTTCATCGCTATATTCATAGTTTATACCGGTCTTTGCGCCGCATGAGCGCCCTTTTCCTCGCAGATCCTTTCGCTCTCACAGAAAATAATTCAGGATCGCAAACTTTCCGCCGAAATAAATATTCAAAAACACCACGCCCGTGATCAGCCCCGCAAGCAAGAGCAACCCGATCGCGTCGCGCCAGCCGAACGTGAGCTTTTTATACTTCGTTCTCCCTTTCGAGCCGCTGTAACAGCGCGCATCCATTGCGTCCCCGAGATCTTCCGCCCTGCGGAACGCGCTCACCAAAAGCGGCACCAGCACGGGAATCATCGCCTTGGCCCGCTTGATCAGCCCGCCCGTTTCGAAATTCGCTCCGCGCGCTTTCTGCGCCGATACGATGCGGTTGGTCTCGTCGATCAGCGTCGGGATAAACCGCAGCGCGATGCTCATGATCAGCGCCAGCTCATGCACCGGGAAACGGATCCATTTGAGCGGCGTCAAAAGACTCTCGATCCCGTCCGTCAGCGCGACGGGCGTCGTCGTGAGCGTCAGCACCGACGTACCCAGCACGAGCAGGAACAGCCGCATCGCCAGAAAAATCATGTTGATGATCGATTCCCACGATATCGTGATCACCCACCATTTCACCAGGACGTGCAATTCGTCCGACGACGAATAGAAAAACAAATTGAGCACCGCCGTGAAAACGATCACAAACAAGATCATTTTCACCGAACGCAATACGCTCCCCGCAGGGACGCGCGAAAAAGCGACCGCGATCACGAGAAACAGCGTCACCGCCGCCAGCCCGAAAAAATTGTTCGCCAGAAATATCGCCACGATGTAGGCGATCGAAAGCACGATCTTCGCCCGCGGATCCATGCTGTGCACAAACGATTTCGCAGGATAATATTGCCCGAACGTTACGTCATTCATCATCGCGCTCACCCCCTTTCCCGCGCAGGGCAAGCACTTGCTTTACAAAATCGTCACAGGTAAAATCCGTCCCGATCTTTATCCCGCGGCTTTGCAAAATCCGCGCGCATTTTGCGGTCACGGGAATGTCCAGCCCCAGGGAAAGCAGTTCGTCCGCCCTCGAAAAGATCTCCGAAGGCTTGCCCTCCATGACCACCTTTCCCGCCGAAAATACCGCCGCACGCGTACAGTTTTCCGCGATCTCGTCCATGTCGTGCGACACGATGACGATCGTCTTGCACCAACCGCCGTGAATGGAATGCAAAAGCTCCATCAGCTCTTTCTTCCCCAAAGGATCCAGCCCCGCCGCGGGTTCGTCCAGAATGAGGATCTCCGGCTTCGTCACGATCACCCCCGCGATCGCCACGCGGCGCTTCTGCCCCCCCGAAAGTTCGAACGGCGACGCGTCCTTTACGGCATTCCAATCCAGCCCCACCGTCTCCAGCGCTTCCTTTACCGCCGCACGCGTTTCCTCCTCGTTCAGCTCCTTGCGGAAATTTTTTAAACCGAACGCGACATCCTTTTCCACCGTCTCCGCAAACAGCTGGTATTCGGGATACTGAAATACCATTCCGACCTTGCTGCGCAACTCCAAAAAATTGCACTTCTTTTCCGCAAGATCGTATTCCCCTATTTTCAGATACCCTTCCGAAACTTTCAAAAGCGCGTTCAGATGCTGCACAAACGTGGATTTTCCGCTGCCCGTATGCCCGATGATCCCGAAAAATTCGCCTTCCTTGATCTCGATGTCCACACCGTCGAGCGCGGTGCTGGCAAAAGGCGATTTCGGATTGTAAACGTATTTCAGCCCTTTTGCAACGATCCGCATATTTCCTCCGCCAACTCCTCTGCCGTAAACGCGTTTCCGACAGACATCCCCGCCTCCTGCAACTTCTTGCAGATGTATGCCGCACGCGGCAGCGTCAGATTGTACGACTCCAATTCCTCGCTCCGCGCAAATATCTCCTCGGGCGCTCCGTCCATCACCACTTCGCCGTTGTGCATCACGATCGCCCTGTCCGCCTGCAATGCTTCCTCCATAAAATGCGTGATCAGGATCACCGTCATGCCCTGCTCTTTGTTCAGACGGCGCACCACTTCCATGACTTCCCTTCTGCCCTTCGGATCCAGCATCGCCGTCGATTCGTCCAGGATCATGATCTTCGGCAGGATCGCAAGCACCCCCGCGATCGCAATGCGCTGCTTCTGCCCCCCCGAAAGACGCGAAGGCGTCGCATGACGGAATTGCTCCATTCCCACCGCTTTCAACGCAAAATCGATGCGCTTGCCGATCTCTTCGCGCGGAAGACCGATGTTCTCCGGCCCGAACGCCACGTCGTCCTCCACAATGCTCGCCACCGTCTGGTTGTCGGGATTCTGAAATACCATCCCCGCATTCTTGCGGATCTCAAACGTCTTTTTCTCGTCCAGCGTATCCATTCCGAACACCGTCACCGTCCCCGAGGTCGGCTCCAAAAGCGCGTTGATCAGCTTCGCCAGCGTGCTCTTCCCGCTTCCGTTCCTGCCGAGGACCGCCACAAATTCGCCCTCCCGTACGGTCAGCGTCACGCCGTTCACCGCATACTCGCCGCCTTCTTCACGGTAAGAATATCGTACGTTGTCAAAATGCACTGCTTCCATAGATTAACATTATATCAAATGCGGAAAATTTATACAACGATTTTGAGCCTCACTCCGCGCATTTTCATCCGTTCTTGATAAATCTTTGACAATTTTCACCGATTTATATTGACTAATCTTACAAAAAACATTATAATATGTAAGGAGTTTTGCGGAATACGATCCGCTGACTTTTTTAAAACTATGAAAAACTAACTATCGGAGGTTCTATTTCCTATGAAGAAGATGACGATCGACGGCAATACCGCCGCCAGCCACGTCGCTTACGCATTCTCTGAAGTTGCCGCCATTTACCCGATCACGCCGTCCTCGCCGATGGCCGAAGTCGCGGACGAATGGGCGACCGCAGGCAGAGTGAACATGTTCGGCCAGAAACTGCGCCTTGCCGAAATGCAGTCGGAGGGCGGCGCCGCAGGCGCCGTGCACGGATCCCTGTCCGCAGGCGCACTGACTACGACCTATACCGCCAGCCAGGGCCTTTTGCTCATGATCCCGAACATGTACAAGATCGCGGGCGAATTGCTCCCGACCGTTTTCCACGTCAGCGCCCGCGCCATTGCCGCGCATTCGCTGAACATCTTCGGCGACCACCAGGACGTCATGGCTTGCCGCCAGACCGGTTTTGCCATGCTCGCTTCCGGCTCCGTTCAGGAAGTCATGGACCTCGCGCTCGTCGCACATCTTTCCACCCTCAAAGCCAAAGTGCCTTTCCTGCACTTCTTTGACGGCTTCCGCACTTCCCACGAAGTGTCCAAGATCGACGTCATCGACTACGACGAAATGAAAGCGCTCGTCGACATGAAAGATATCGACGACTTCAAGAGCCGCGCACTCAACCCCGAACACCCCATCCAGAAAGGTACCGCGCAGAACGGCGACACCTACTTCCAGAACCGCGAAACGGCGAATAAATATTACCTCGCTACCCCCGCGATCGTTCAGGAAATGATGGACAAGGTCTCCAAACTCACGGGCAGAAATTATCACCTCTTCGATTACTGCGGCGCTCCCGATGCGGAAAACGTCGTCGTCATCATGGGCTCCGGCGCCGATGCGATGGAAGAAACCATCAACCGCATGAACAAAGAAGGACATAAAGTCGGCCTCGTCAAAGTCCGCCTGTATCGCCCGTTCGTTGCGGACGCCTTCGTAGCGGCTCTGCCGAAAACCTGCAAAAAGATCGCCGTGCTCGACCGCACGAAAGAACCCGGCTCCCTCGGCGAACCCCTCTACCTCGACGTTTGCTCCGCTCTCTTCGAAAAGGGCATCAGCAAGATCAAAGTCGTCGGCGGACGTTACGG
>CALVMA010000087.1 GCA_944341655.1 uncultured Clostridia bacterium
CAATGTCTGCGGAAACAGCGTTTTCAAGTTTGACATAATAATCTTCGCCCGTCGTTTCCATATTTTTATAGAAATACTTCGCCTGCAGAGTATGCCATTGACTCAAAGAGTAACTGAAACCCGTATAAACTATGCCATTGGTCAGGGAAAGATATAATTTTTTTTCGGCAATCAGGGTTTGTAAAGCTGTATCCGAGTATTCCGTATCGAAGATCTGATTGTAAACGGCGTTGGATGCGGTCAGTACATACAGAGAGCAATACCAGGACGAGATGTAAGAACTCATGTTTTCATACATTACGCTTAGGCATTCCTTGATAACGTTGAAGTTTTCTTTCGTTACCTGAATATAGCCGCGTTCGTCAATGTCTGCGGAAACAGCGTTTTCAAGTTTGACATAATAATCTTCGCCCGTCGTTTCCATATTTTTATAGAAATACTTCGCCTGCAGAGTATGCCATTGACTCAAAGAGTAACTGAAACCCGCATCAACAATACCATTGGTCAGGGAAAGATACAATTTGCCTTCTTCCACCAAACTGTTCAGTTCATCTTCGGTATATTCCTTATCAAAAATCTGGAAATATTCTTCCGTAGAACCAAAACTGTAATAGTTTTTGGCATTGTAGATCTCGTAATCGCCCGTAATGTACGTAGCGGCGGCACTGTTTTTCATGTCGGGTGAGAGTACGCGTTCCATAGACCACACATAATCTTCCGCCGTGATCGGTGTACCGTCTTCGAAGGTTGCGTCGGGGTTCAAGGTGATTTCCCATGCTTTTCCCTTTTCGTTTTCGGTTATTCCGTATTTTCCGACGTTTGAGGAAGTAACGTCAACGGGATCACCTGTAGCCATTTCATCTACGAAAGCGTATGTTGTGCGGTCCTGGCTCAAAGTAATGTCATAAAGGCCGATTTCGGTATAGTCCTGGATGTACTCGTCCGCATCGGTCGTGCCGTTGTGGGAGTTCCATGTGGACGGGAATTTGGATATATATTCCCGATAAGTATAAAGAGAATCATCTTCGGAAGTTTTCTTATTGCACGCCGTCAAAACAGGAAGCAACAGACAACTTAGCATCACCAATGCCAAAAATAAGGCAAACGGTTTTTTGTTAAAAGTCTTCACGAGTTTAACCTCCGTATAAAATTTTTTCGCACCTCACGATGTGGGGTACGCATTTGACAAGAATAAGCACCGAATGTCAGTTTTATTTTGCTGACAAGCATATTTCATGTTTGTGCAACAAACATGAAAAAGAGGGCCCTCTTTTTCAATGTTAACATCATATCACAAAATTATCATCTTCGCAATACTTTTCGGCTTTTTTTCTTATATCCGCAGGTTTTCTGATGAGATGCGGGTAAAAAATCGACAAATATTCATACAAATAAAGAATTATTCGATATTTTTGGGCTTTTTGATTAAAGACGCAATGTTTCTTATTATAATTTAAAACGCAGCCGTCCGGAAATCGATCGCGGGCGGCAATGTTTTAAAAAAGCGGGTGAATTGTAAAAATATGGAAATTTTATTGTATAATTGTTTTACGCTTGGGTGGCGGAAGATTCATTCCGAAGGGTCAGATATTTTTTCGATATTGAAGAGGGGTTATCCCGTATTTCGCTTTAAATTTGCTTATATAATGAGAAACGGAGTTGTATCCGATCGTATAGGCAATATCGAGGACAGAAAGATTTTCGTTTTTGAGCAGATCGAGGGAATATTCGAGACGGATATTGCCGATGAAATCGACGAGAGACTGGTTGGTGTATTTTTTGAAAAGCATACTGAATTGAGAGTGCGAATAATTCGTGATTTCGATGATTTCGGAAATATGTTTGCAGAAGATTCGCGGCTCTTGCAATTGAGAAAAAACCTGTAAAAACCAATCGGGAAACGGCTGTTTTTCAATGTAATCTTTTTCGATGAGTTTGCCCAAAAGATAGATAATGATCGAATCGGCGATCTGGCGTTGGGAGTTATAATCGAAGTTTAACAAACCGATGGACGAAAGGTTTTTCAGGCGTGGTTGCAGTTCGGTAATGCTTTGCGGAGACAGATCGAAAAAAACAGGGTTATCCGCGCTGGTCAGGCGGTCCAGCAAAGAAATGCCGAACAGATTTGTGATGATGGCAGAAAGCTGTTCCGCCTTTATGTAGATATCCCTGTAACGGTTTCGGTTTTCCATGGGGGTGAGGGAATGCACGTGATTCGGGCCGAGTATAAAGAACGCGGTTGGCGATGGCGGAATAGTCTTTTTTATTGATATGATTTATATATTTTCCTTCCAGGAAAATGGAAAATTCCCAGTCGGTGTGACTGTGCTGCAAACAGGGAAATGTGTATTCGCAAGTGATTTGTTTTGCCGTCGGCGTCAGGGCTTGCGGCCGTGAAAAAGATTTTTCTTCCATATAGATATTGTAGCGCGTAAAAATGCGTTTGTCAATATATCGTTAAAAATCGATATTTTTTAAGAAAAAGTAGCAATTCCTGCGGCCCCAAACTTCCCTTGAAGGATCGGGTCTCCGTTTGCGGAAAAGGTCTGATTACGGTACGGATTTTAAACGAACACAGCGATGGCAAAACCGAAAATTGATTAAATCCGAATACTTTTTGTCATCGGCGGAAATTGACATAAAAGTGCGCCGAGGCAAAGAGCATACAGGTGATAGGTTTTGTTCGGCTGTATGCAAAGGCGGAAAACGCCGCGTGTTGCAAAGATCGTTTCCGCTTTTAATGCGGAAGACAAATCGGGCGGAGCGGCATAGTCTGTACCGTTGGACCATGCAGTGCTATCGTTATAAACCTGCGTATTTTAATGGAATGGAGGCGGAAAAATGAGATTACATGACGAGGCGACGATCGTCTTTGCTGGCGATTCGGTGACGGATGCGGATAAAAATTCGTGTTGGGACAAGATGGGAAACGGTTATGTGCGCCTGATGCAGGATGCGTTGGCTGCGTTTTATCCGCAAAAGCGTTTTCGTGTGATCAATGCGGGCGTCAGCGGCGATAATTCGCGCGATTTGCTGGCGCGGTGGGATCGCGACGTTGCGGCATTTTCACCCGACGTATTGTTCTGCCTGATCGGCATCAACGACGTGTGTAGGTATTTTGATAAAAAGGATCCCGAAAAGCCTTTGGTTTCCGAAGAAGAATTTGCAAAAAACATCAAAATGATTTGCGAACGTGGCAAGATATACAAGGATTTTACACTAATGACGCCTTATTTTATCGAGCGCAATCAAAGCGATGAAATGCTGCAGATGACTCTTCGCTATGCCCGGATCGCGCGCGAAACGGCGCATGCGTGCGGAGTGCGCGTGCTCGATCTGCAGCCGGAGTTTGACGAATATATGAAAACGAGTTCGGGATTGAGCATTTCTTGGGACAGGGTGCATCCGGGAAATATCGGTTCGTTGCTCATTGCACGTGCGATCCTGCGTTCCCTTGAAAAAGTCGGATAAAACGCGGGGAATAGTACTGGCGAAGGAAATCGCCGCAAAAAAGTTACGGCAGATATATGATTGGAATTTGTCGGTGCAAAGACTTTTTTTGGATTTTGAAAAGTAAAAAGAGGGGAGCTTTTGAAAACTCTCCTCTTTTCCCTATAAGAATATTGAAAGAAGAACAAAACATGTTTGGCAACGTTTGACTTTATTTGCCGTTTCGGCTAAAATAGAATACGGTAAAGTTTATTAAAAAGTGCGCAAGTTTTTTAATGCAACTTGTAGGATAAACTTGCGGCAATTTTCGGGCAATGTCCGACATTTGGCGGAAATGAAATATCCCGACCACAAGATTTTGTGGTCGGGACACCGTGGCAGGGGAGACGCGATTATCCCGAAAGCCCAAAATTCAATAAAAAATGCTTAAAAAGCTCGAAAATGGCTTAAAAATAGCCGATTTCGAGCTTATTTTTTCGATTTTTTTATTTTTTGAAAATTTTTTAGGGCAACTTTTA
>CALVMA010000088.1 GCA_944341655.1 uncultured Clostridia bacterium
TTGCAATGCAAGGCAACTTTTGCAAAATCATTATTTTTGTTTGCGTGCATCATGATATTTTTAATTTCCGATAATATTTTCTATGGCAATACCATACCCGCGCGTCGGATCGTTTAAAAAAACATGAGTAATTGCCCCGATCAAAGCACCGTTCTGCACGATCGGACTGCCGCTCATTCCCTGAACGATCCCGCCCGTCGCCTCCAATAATTCACGGTCTGTTATTTTGATAACAAAATTTTTATTTTGCTTGTTCGAACGGTCGACTTTCACTATGCTGACCGTATATTCTTTCGGGTGAACACCGTCCACCGTCGACAAAACAGTCGCTTTGCCCGGTACGGCATCGCTACTTATCGGCACCGTGCGCAAACCGCTGAAATCGTAATTTTTAGAAAAATTTCCGTAAATGCCGCTGGTGCAATTCACATCGGCCGTCGCGATGTCCGTGTCGTTCAAAAACAAGCCCTTCAATTCGCCCGCTTTCCCTCTTTCGCCCCGCACGACGTTCACAATGCTGCAACCGTAAATTGCGCCCTTATAAAGGCTCATCGGTTCACCGTGTTCATCCGAAACGGCATGTCCCAAAGAACCGAATCTCAAAGTATCTTTCTCAATATACGTCACAGTTCCGATCCCGGATACGCTGTCGCGGATCAAAATCCCCAATTTGAATTTTCCGCAAACCGCATCTTTGACCGGTGAGATCTGCTTTTTCTGTTCCTCGTCGCCGCGGCGCAGCGTGATCTCCGCACAAACGCCTCCCTTTGCCGCCAGGGCGCCGTCTATATCTGCCGCCGAAAGAATACGGATCCCCCCGTAAGAAAGGATAATGTCTCCGACCGACAACCCCGCCTGTTTTGCAGGACAAGCCGTTCCGTCTTCCGTTAATATTTCGCACACCCCGACTACCTGAGCTCCGCCCAATCCCATGGTAAACCCCGCAGGCATACCTCCAAGATAAACTTCTTTAACATTGGCCGCGACATTTATACCCGGAATCGCCAAAAGAGCCAATAATGCCACAAGCGCAAATGCCGCGCGAATTTTATGAAATGAATTTCGCATGGATCCCTCCGAAATACCGTATGCCATTACTTTGCGTAAACATTGCATCGATTATACGGAGAAATTTTTTCCATACATATTTCTTATCAGGCAGCCGCAATCAAGTAAACTCGGGCATATTTTCGCTGAACTTAACCGTTTTCCTCTTTACCCGCGCAAATAGCACGGCAAAACGAAACGATCTCGCTCATCACGCTCTCGTCTTCCTTTGTGATTTCAAAATAATCGATTTGCTTATACATTTCCTTTGCTTTGTCTTTATCTTTTTTGGCTACGCTCGCTATCCGACCGAAAACCTCATGCATTTTTTCTTCGGCATTTTTTGTCAAATAAACGTTGTGCCCCTTTTCCTCATACAATAAAAACCGCACGTTCTTTTTATCCGATAATCCTTCTTTCAATTTCTTACCGTTGTTCGGGTAGAAAACCGTTTTATCGGATCCGCCATACAACAATAAAACAGGCTTATCGGTGCTTTTTAAAGATTTCAGGCTGTTAAGGTTCGCATGTTTTCCAAACGAAAGAAAATTCAAAAAGAAAAAAAACGGTAAAAAGACGGGCCAAAAAAAACGCGCACACATGTTTTTGGTTTGTCCTGCGGCAAGCTGCGACATGACGGACGCCCCGCCGAGAAAGCCGCACATGGAAACCGCACCCTTGACCCAAGATTCGTTCACTGTGTTCATGACGGTAAACCCACCCCAGGAATGTCCGACCAATACACAGCCGCCGAATTTGCGCAAGTGCTCATCGTTTTTAGCAAAGCGCAAAGCGCATTTTAAATCGGACGGTCCTTGATCAAATCCCCTGAAATATTTTCCGTCACTGGAAACACAGGCTGTCCCGTCATATGCCAAAACAACAAAGCCGGCTTTTGCCAACGTATTGATTTCCGTCGTGTACGACAAATGCCCCGCGCCATAACCGTGCGAAAAAATGATCAAACCGACGGGAGACATATTTTTTTTCGAATATAGGAAGCCGCGCAGCGCCTCTCCTCGGTCAGATGCAAATGAAATCGGTTCAGCCGTCAAGCCAGGAAAATCTTCCGCCGCAAAATACTTTAAATTCGGATTGCCGTTGTATCTGCGGTGAAAATATTTTAAATGTACCGCCAAAACGATCAAAAATATTGCTACAAAAAGAGTGACGAAAAAAAGAAGAAGATATAACATAAAAACCTCATTTTAGCTGATTTATGCGTGACATACTACTATGTAAATGGCTATATTATGCAAATATGACAGAATTTTTGCCTTGATTTTATGTATATTTTTTGTTAATATATCAACAGGAGGACAGACGAATGAAAAAATTATCATTAGAATTTATTTCGATTTTAATAGCCGTAGCCCTACTCATCGCAAGTACCGCAGCTCTGCTGATCCCTACTTTAACAAAGAAAGACACACCGTCGGGGCCGAGCCTTGAAGACACGGAACAATTTCCCGACGAAAATCCCGATGAAGTACCTGACAATGATGATACCGAAACCAGACCGCCCAACCAAACGCCCGAAGAACCTGAGGATATGCCTGAGGATACGCCTGACGACGTTCCTGTTGAAGAGCCTTTGCCCTCCACAGCTTTCTATGCGCAAGCCACTACCGACGGCTTAAACATCCGAAGCGGACCGGGCACCGCTTACAGCTCAGTCGGCAGCATCAACAGCGGCGACATGGTTGTACTCTTAGAAAAGAGCGGAAGCTGGTACCGCACTCAATACAAAAATAAAACGGCATATATCAGCGCGTCCTACGTCAAACCTTACGAAATGCCTTTATCCGAAAGCGAGAGGATCGAAAGAGTTATCGACGAAGGACTTAAGCTCCTCGGATTCCCCTACGTGTACGGCGCCATAAGATACCATGACGGAAGCGGGAAAAAATTGAGCAACTTCGATCCGACAAAATACGATTGCAGTTCTTTGATGCAATACATATTTTATCACGGAACAGGAATCAATTTAAACATGACGACACGAACACAGATCAAGCAAGGCACCTATGTAGCCAAAGCCGACATACGCCGCGGAGATTTGATTTTTTTCACAAACTCATCCCGCTATCACTACACGGGCATCGAGCGCGTCGGACACGTAGCCCTGTATCTCGGAAACAACTATATCCTG
>CALVMA010000089.1 GCA_944341655.1 uncultured Clostridia bacterium
ACATCGGCGCCCTCTCCTCCAGCCCGCAATCCCTGCCCGTCAAGGTCAGATCGAGAAGCTGCGAAACCTCCTGCGCATCCTCAAA
The DNA here is from genome assembly GCA_944341655.1 of uncultured Clostridia bacterium. Classification (GTDB taxonomy): domain Bacteria; phylum Bacillota; class Clostridia; order Christensenellales; family Borkfalkiaceae; genus Borkfalkia. Next base: position 86 of record CALVMA010000089.1, read on the forward strand.
AAACATTTCATAAAAGTCGCCCAGCCTGTAAAACACCACACAGTCTTTGTATTTTTCCTTGACCTGCAAATAATGCCGCATCATCGGAGACAGTCCGCCCATCTTTTTACCCTTCCTTTTCTTCTTCCGTATCCTCGCATATTTCGCCTTCCAGCGAAATACCCGCTACCTTCGTAACCTTTAACCGCACAAATTCTCCGATACGGTCCCTCTCGCTCGCAAAATATCCCATCCTGCCGTATTCGTCCCGCCCCAGATATAACCCGCGCTTTTTGTCAAAATCTTCGCACAGGATCTCCGTCGTCTTGCCCAAATATCCCGCCGAAAACTCGCGCGTCTGCGCGTTTACAAGCTCCACCAGCCGCATGATGCGGTCTTTTTGCACTTCCTCGGGGATCTGTCCCTCCATTCCCGCCGCAACCGTGCCGCTCCTGCGCGAATATACAAACGTGAATGCCGTCGAAAAACGCGCCTCCTTCACAAGCGACAGCGTCGCCTGAAAATCTTCTTCCGTTTCCGTAGGAAATCCGACCATGATGTCCGTCGTCAGCCGGCAGTCCGGTACATATTTGCGGAGCAGTTCGACCTTTTCCAAATACTCCTTCGCCGTGTATTTTCGGTTCATCAGCTTTAAAATCCTGTCCGATCCCGCCTGCACGGGCAAATGCACCAGATCGCAGACCTGATCGTTCTCCGCAATCGCCCGAACAAGACCTTCCCCGAAATCTTTCGGATTGCTCGTCATAAACCGCAGACGAAATTTCTCTTTCCGCTTGCAGATTTCGTTTAAAAGCTGCCAAAACGTACAATCCCCCCGATCGTTCCCGTAAGAATTGACGTTCTGCCCCAAAAGCGTGATCTCTTTGTATCCTTGATCCAACAGCCCGTTCACTTCGCGAAGGATCGCTCCGCTTTCCCTGCTGCGCTCCCTGCCGCGCACATACGGCACAATGCAATACGAACAAAAATTATTGCAGCCGTACATGATGTTCACCCAGGCGTTCGGATAACTCGTGCGGAAGGAAATGTCTTCCGTATCCGCCTCCCCCTCTTTTTCCCATACGTCGACAACCGCTTTCTTCGTCCCGAGTTTTCGGTCGATCAGCTCGCCCAGCACGGAAAGATTGTGCGTCCCGAATACAATGTCCACAAAAGGAAATTTCTTGCGCAGCTTTTCCGCCGCACCCGCCTGCTGCGTCATACAGCCGCCTACCGCGATCAACATTTCGGGCTTGGCTTTTTTAAGTTTCTTTAACGCTCCGATGTTGCCGTACGCATGGTTTTCCGCATTTTCCCGAATGCAACAAGTGTTGAATACGATTATGTCCGCCTCTTCTTCGGCATCCGCCTGCGCATACCCGCGCGCCCGGAGAATCCCCGCGATCTTCTCCGATTCGTGTACGTTCATCTGACAACCGTAGGTTGTTATCCAATAATGTTTCTGCATACCCGTCCCGTCTGCTTTTTGCTGATTTTTCGCTCTCTCCATTATACATTTTTTGACGGATTTTTTCAAGTCTTTCAACTTTGTTGTTTGCGAAATAATTTGCGCAAAAATAGCTATACTGTTAAAAGGAGCCTGTTTATGAAAATTATCGCTAAAATCGCCATTCTTTTATTGTCTATCCTTTTGATATCCGCGGCCGCCGCGACCGCTTACTATTTTGCCGTGACCGCAAACGTCCGCCTTCAGCCCGAACAATTCACCGCCGCCGAAAATACGGCGGAAATTTTTGACTTGCACGATCAAAAAATCACGCAGGTCAACTTTACGCAGAAACATAAAAGCATCCTCATCGGCGACGTGCCCGATCACGTCAAAGACGCTTTCATAAGCGCCGAGGACAAAAATTTCTATACCCACCGCGGCCTGGATTACAAACGCATGGCCCGCGCCCTCTTCGCCAACCTCAAAGCCGGCGCATTCAAACAGGGTGCTTCCACCATCAGCCAGCAGCTCGTCAAAAATACGCAGCTCAACAGCGAAAAAACTCTCGCGCGCAAACTCAAAGAAATCAAACTCACCCGCCAGTTGGAAAAGAAATATTCCAAAGACCAAATCCTGGAAATGTACCTCAATACCATCTACTTCGGCCACGCCTGCTACGGCATCGTCGACGCCTCCAATTTCTACTTTGCCAAAGACGCGCAAAACCTGTCCCTCGACGAAGCTGCCATGCTCGCCGCCATCATCCGCTCGCCAAATAATTACTCCCCCTTCGTTAACCCCGACGCCTGCATGCGCGCACGAAATTCCGTGCTCGCAAGAATGTTCGCGCTCGGAAAAATCACCGAAAAAGAAAAATCGGAGGCGGAAAACGCCGCCCTCCCTCTGCCGCACGAAAAGAGCGTTTCCTCCGACGGCTACCTGGACGCCGCCTACGAAGAATTTCGCAACCTGCCCATCTACGCCCCTTACCAACTGCGCGGCACGTTCCGCATCTACACCTACCTGGACAGCGACATGCAAAATTATCTTTGCAACCTCTCCACCGACGCCGACCGCTCCGGCAAAAGCCTCCTCGTATGCGACAACAGATCGGGAGGCATAAACGCTTTTTACTCCACCGAAGGCATATTGCGCCGCCAGCCCGGCTCCGCGATCAAGCCGCTCGCCGTGTATGCCCCCGCCATCGAAGAAAACCTCATATCGCCCGCAACGCCCGTCTGCGACGAGGCCGTCGATTTCAACGGGTATTCCCCCTCCAATTACCGCGATCAATACAAAGGCTGGGTCTCCGCCCGCGACGCGCTCGCCCAAAGCCTCAACGTCCCCGCCGTAAAAATACTCAACGAACTCGGGTTGGAAAAAAGCACCCGCTACCTGCAAAAACTCGGCTTGCCCGTACTCGATTCCGACTTGAACCTTTCCCTCGCGCTCGGCGGCATGACGCAGGGTTTTACTCTGAACGAGTTGGTCTCCGCCTATACCGCATTGGCAAACGGCGGGAAATTTATTCCCGCCGCGTTCATACGCAAGATCGAAGATCCCGAAGGACACGTCCTCTACGAGCGATCCCCCTCGCCCGTGCAGGTGTTTTCCCGGGATACCGCCCAGCTCACGAACCTCATGCTCCGAAAAGCGGTCACGGACGGCACCGCCAAAAACCAGAATACCCTGCCTTTTGAAATATGCGCCAAAACGGGAACCTGCGGCACGGACGCCGGCAACACGGACGCATGGTCCGTTTCTTATACCACCGCTCACACCGTGGGTGTCTGGATGGGCAACGCCGACAATTCTTTGACAGGCATCACGGGCGGCGGACTGCCCTGCCACTACGCCATGCTGATCCTGAAAAAAATGTACGGCGGCACCGCGCTTCCCGAACCGTTCGATATGACCTCCGCCGTATTGTGCCGTCTCGACAAACTTTCCTACGACCGCGACCATGTTCTGCGCCTTGCCGCCGACGATCAGCCGCAGTCTACCGTCCTCACCGATTATTTTCGGGCCAGCAACCTTCCCAACGAAACCAGCACCGTCTACACCGCACCAAAAGCAAATGCCTCGATCCGTGTAAAAAATCAGAACGTTATTATCAAATTATGTCACGCAGAGTACTATGATTTTATCATAAAACGTGAAAATAACGGCAAAACCGTACAGATTTTCGACGGAAAAGCGGGAAATGAATTTACCGACAAAAACTTGAAATCCGGACAAAAATATTCCTACACGGTCTGCCCCTACTTCGTTAAAGACGACGGCACGCGCGTTTACGGCGAAGAAATCCGCCTGCCTTCCGTGAGCATCCGTCAAAAACCGCGCGAGATCCCGGACAACTGGTGGGAACACTGATCCCCTCCCCCTATCAAAAAACACAAACACAGTTTTGACATCGCATCCCGCTAATTTATCCGTGCTTGCAGTTATCAAAAAATCATTGCCGACGGCACTCTGTTTTGCAACGATCGTCCGAGCGCGCTCGATAAGCGCCCCGAAAGTTTTTTAAACTTTCGGGGCGCTTATCACTATTGCCCGATCCTGCTTTTTTATAAAAGCACACCAAGAAATTGCCTATTCTGCTTTTTTATAGCGGCTCGTCGAAAAATTAACCCGTCCTGCTTTTTATCATGAAGGATATCCGAAAACCCCGTAAAGTATTCTTCCGTTTTCCGAAATTATCTCTTGCCCATATACAACCCTATTCTTAGCGAATTTTTATCATCCTCTCATTCCTTGCCGTCTTTGCACGTA
>CALVMA010000090.1 GCA_944341655.1 uncultured Clostridia bacterium
CGACAAATACACCCGCGCCCGCCACGCGATCCTTGCGGGCGCCGACGCCGTCGTCGAGCTCCCCACCGTGTTCGCCGTGTCCCCCGCGGAAATTTTCGCAAAAGGCGCCGTCCGCCTGCTCGCTTCCCTGCCCGCCTTCTCCTGCCTCGCTTTCGGCTGCGAAACTCCCGACAAACAAGCCTTTCTGCGCGCCGCGAAAAACACCGAAAACGAATCGTCCAGATTCCGCAATACCTTAAAAAAATACTTAAAAGCAGGCGCAAGCCTCACCCGCGCCCGCACGCAGGCCCTGCAAGAAGAGGGCGATGCGCAGACGGCGGCGTTTTTGTCTTCCCCCAACAATATCTTAGGCACCGAATACGTCAAAGCCCTGCTCGCCTGCGGCTCCTCCGCCGATATTTTGCCCGTCGGCCGCATCGGCGCGGACTTTTCGGACGGAAACCTCTATAAGAATTTTTCCTCCGCCACCGCCATCCGCCTCGCCGCCGCCGAAAAAAAATGGCGCGCAGTCCGCAAAAACGTCCCTCCCTTCGTCGAGAAAGATCTCCGCAACGCCGCGGATCCTTCCCTCTTTAAAAAACTTTCCCTCTACGCCGCGCTCAAAACGGACGCCGAACAGCTCAAAAAGATCGTCGATTGCTCCGAAGGCTTGGAAAACCGCATCGTCGCGTTCGCCAAAAGCACTTCCGATTACGACGAGCTCGTCGCAAAAACCACCTCCAAACGCTACATCTCCTCGCGCATCCGCCGTATCCTCACCGCCGCCGCGCTCGGCATCGGCGAAGAACTCGTGCGCAAAAGCCTGCGCGGCGACCTGTACCTGAAAGTGCTCGCCATCCGTAAAGACCGCGCCGACGAAATCTTGCCCGAACTCAAACGCTCGGCTTTCCCCTGCATCACGCGCCGCGGCGACCTCTCTTCCCTCTCCAAAAACGCATCCGAAACTTACGCCGCAGACACCTTCGCCGCCGACCTGTATCACCTCGCCGCTGGCATTCCCGCCGCCGAATCGCAAATGCGCCTCATCCAGCCGCTTGCAAAAAAGCAATGACGCGCTTTGCCCCCCCAAAACTTTGCGAAACCTCTCCAAAAACGGCAACGGAAAACAGAATAACGGCAAAACGGGAACAGGCTGACAACGGCAACGAAAAACAGAATAGCGGCAAAGACGAAACGGAAAAAGCGATAAAGCAAAAACAGGCGGGACGCAAGATGCGTCCCGCCTGTTTTTTTGATCCTTGTTATGCGTTTTCTTTTTCCCAAGCAGCCGCTTTCGCTTTTGCAAGGCTGACCAGCTTTTCCGCAGGATAGGGAGAAGTTTCGCCGCCGATGCCGTACAGGAAATATTTCCCGTCTTCCGCGACGTACAAAATCTCTTCATATCCGGCAGGATCGCCGTAATAACCATGCGCCACTTTTTTGACTACTGCCATTTCCATCGTATCGTAAACTTTTTTGCCAACCGTCTTTTTCATTGCTCTTACCTCCTTTTAATTTTTCTCTTCTTGCCCGACTCGTGTTTTCTTTTTCTCTGCACTTTCTGCATGCCTTTAAATTATAACACAACGGCACATAAAAAGCAAGGCAGGAAAATATTTAACGCTTTTATGCGAATTTCCTTTCTTTTTTTTCTCAAAACGTAATATTTTTACAAACCGACGGCCGTTTTTTCAGAAAAATATACAAAAACCGTACCGTCTCCGCTTTTTTGCGGAAACGATACGGTTTTTATGCGTTTTTTTACGGCTTTTTTCGACAAAAACCTCTCTTGCTTGCCCTCGGCTTTGCCCGAATCTTTAAAAATTTTTCGGATCTTGCGCCCGTTTTTAAAGGCTCAGCCGTTCTTTTTGAAGATCTTTACGGCATACGGGGGAAGATAAATATCGTTCAGGTTGCGCACTTCTCCCGTCAAAAGATCCGTTCCTTCCGCCTCTTCCACGCGCACGGTCACGTCGCCGTCCGAAATGTTGAAAGCACAATAGATCCGCTCCCCGTCCTTTTCCCGCCTGAAACACATGTATTTGTTGGAAAGCACGCACTTCTCGTAACTGCCGTACGCCAACGCCTTCTCCCTGCGGCGGATCGCGTTCAATTTGCGGATCAATTCGGTCAGCGCCGTATCCTTCGTCCGATCGATCTCATATACGGGAGGACGCAGCTTATAATCGTTGTCCGACTTGTCCCCCTCCGCTCCGTACTCCGATCCGTAATAGACGCACGGGATCCCCGGCATCGTGTACAACACCGCGTACATCGCATAAATTTTCTTTTTGTCCCGCAATGCCGTGTACGCGCGGATCACATCGTGATTGTCCGCAAAAGAAAACAGGTTCTTCCCCGTGTAAAGACACCACGGCTGCGCCCCGAACAACCGCTCCAACGAATGCTCGATCTCAAAAAAATTGTCCGAATTCAACGCCGACGTAAGCCCCTTGTAACACTCGTAATTCGTGATGGAATCCAGCCTATCGCCAGTCAGGTTTTTGGCAAAATTCTGGCAATGGATCACTTCACCCATCAGGAAAAAATCAGGACGCTTCGCCCGCACGGTGCGCCGCAAAAATTCAAAAAACCACTCGGGCAAAAGATAACTCACATCCAGACGCAGGCCGTCGATCACGAATTCGTCGATCCAGTATTCCACGGCGCGCCGAATGTAATCCGTCACCCCGCCGCATTGCAAATTCAGCTTCACGAGCTCCATGTGCCCTTCCCAGCCCTCGTACCGAAAACCGTCGCCGTACGGACTGTTCCCGTGAAAATCAATGTGAAACCAATCCTTTTTGTCCGTGTTCTCCCGCTTTTCCTTCACCTCTTCAAACGCGAAAAAACGCCTGCCGACATGGTTGAATACCCCGTCCAGCACCACACGGATCCCCGCATCGTGAAACTTTTGCACCAACCGACGGAAATCTTCGTTGTCCCCCAAACGCCTGTCCGCTTTGAAAAAATCCACCGTGTCATACCCGTGCCGCTCGCTTTCGAAAAGCGGATTGAACAGCACCGCCGAAAAACCGTTTTCCCGTATGTTCGGTATCTCATCCTCTATGACGGAAAACCGATGTCGCGTCTCCCCGAAATCGTTCTCCCGCTCCGCCCCGCAATACCCGAGCGGATAAATCTGATAAAACGTGCTCTCGTCAAACCACATGATCCTGTCCTGCCCTTATGTTTTTGCCGCGCCCGCGCCGCTTTTATCATTATACCACCTTTTTTCGGCCGCGTCAACGCTTCGCCGAAAAATCGCCCGCCCGTTCGCTTTCGCCCCTTTTTTTGTTGACTTTCCCGCCAAAAAAGCGTATCATTTCTTTGCCAAAATAAGGAGATTTTATGGACGTCACTCTCATATTCTGGGATCTTGCCGTGATCCTGTTTTCCACAAAACTTTTGGGAATGCTCATGCGCAAACTCGGCCTGCCGCAAGTCGTCGGCGCCGTCATCGCAGGCCTTCTGATCGGCCCCGCGATCTGGGGCCAGTTCGGCTGGTGGTCTCCCGTCAACCCCTCGGAAGCGGAAGGTCAGTTCCTCGACGGCATCGCCGAGATCGGCGTCGTGCTCATCCTCTTTTCCGCCGGCTTGGAAACAGACGTGGCCGAATTGAAACGCTCCGGCCTGACCGCCACCCTCATCGCGTGCGGCGGCGTTCTCTTGCCCATGCTGTTCGGCTTCCTCATCGCCGTGCCCTTCCTCGGCGGGTTCTCCGCCCTCTCCGACTCCGCCATTCTTCTGGATGCCGTGTTCGTCGGCGTCATCCTCGCCGCAACAAGCGTGGGCATCACCGTCGAAACGCTCAAAGAAATGGGAAAACTCGGCGGAAGAGTCGGCACTACCATCCTCTCTGCCGCCATCATCGACGACGTCATCGGCATCGTGGTCCTCTCTGTCGTCATCGGCTTCAAAGATCCCTCCGCTAACCCCTGGATGACCGTACTCATGACCGTCGCATTCTTTGCCGCCGCCATACTCGTCGGCTTCTTCATCAAAAAATTGTTCCGCTTCCTCTCCCAGAAATACGACCACAAACGCCGCATCCCCATCCTCGGACTCGTCGTTTGCTTCGTCTATGCGTTCGCCGCGGAAAAATTGTTCGGCATCGCCGACATCACCGGCGCGTACGTCGCCGGCATCGTTCTCTCTTCCCTCCGCGATACCCATTACATAGACCGGAAAATCGACATCAATTCTTATATGATCTTTTCTCCCGTCTTCTTTGCCAACATCGGCATCGGCGTCAGCTTCGCTGGCTTTTCTCCCACCCTCCTGCTGTTCGGGCTTTGCTTCGTCCTCGCGGGGATCGCAGGCAAGATCCTCGGCTGCGGCGGCGTGGCCAAACTCTGCAAACATTCCTGGAAAGAATCCGCTCAGATCGGCTGCGGCATGATCGCCCGCGGCGAGGTCGCACTCGTCGTCTGCAACAAGGGCATCGAGGGCGGCTTGTTCGCCGGCACAGCCATCGACCCGCTCGTCCCCGTCATCATGCTCGTCATCCTTTCTTCTCTGCTCTGCCCCGTCCTTTTGAAACTCTTATTCAAAAACGACAAACAACTGCCCCTTTCCCCCCGTACCCCCCCCTAACCTTCCCCAAAAGACCCCCCCACCTCCTCCTCCCACGCGCCTTCCGATCCTTCTCGCGCCGCCCCCCGAGAGGCGTCCGCATCCTGACAAACGTTCCTCCGAACCATGACGCAGGCGCGCCTGCAAAATTTTCGGCTCGGGATTTTACCGATAAAAAAAGAGGCTCTTTTCAGAGAGCCTCTTTTTTATATGCTTTGTCTTCCGCGCTTTTACAGTATCTTTTCGGAAAGCAGTTTGATCCCCTTTTCTTCCAGCAGTTTCACCGCGCGGTCGGTATCCTCGACGCGCATAAGGATCTTCGCCGTGTTGTGATTGGTCAAAACGAACGAGTACAGATATTCGATGTTCATGTTCGCCTCTTCCATCAGCGCGACCACTTCCGCCAGCGCGTTGGGACGGTCGTTTACCTCCACGCCGATCAGCTCGGTGATGCCGACGGTAAATCCAGCGTTCTTCAAAATCTCATACGCCTTCTCGTTGTCGCGCGCAATAAACCGCACGATCCCGAAATCCTTCGTGTCCGCGATCGAAAGCGTCACGAAATCGATCCCTTCCTTTCCCAAAGCGTGCGTCAGCTTGTAAAGCCTGCCCGGACGGTTCTCCATAAATTCGGAAAGCTGTTTTACCAACATTTTCTTTTCCTCCTTATCCGAATTAATGTTCGCGCCTGTCGATGACGCGCACCGCTTTTCCTTCGCTCCGCTTGATCGAACCGCTTTCGCAGAGTTTGATCTTCGCGCTCAGCCCGATGTACGAATTCACTTCCGTTTCTACCTTTTTCTTGATGCTCTCGATGTCCGAAACGCGGTCGGGCGTCAGATTGCCCGCCAATTCGATGTCGATCTCCATCACGTCCAGATTGTTCACGCGGTCTACGTAGATCATATAATGCGGCGATACCCCCGCAACATTCATGATCGCAGCCTCGATCTGCGACGGGAATACGTTCACCCCGCGTATGATCAGCATATCGTCCGAACGGCCTTTGACTTTGCCCATCTTGACCGTCGTCCTGCCGCATGCGCACTTCTCGTTTGAAAGCGTGCAAAGATCGCGCGTGCGGTAACGGATCAGCGGCTGCCCCGTCTTCGTGATCGTCGTAAAAACCAATTCCCCTTCGCTTCCGAACGGCAAAGGCTCCAGCGTCTCCGGATCAATAATCTCGGGAATAAAATGATCTTCCTGCACATGGCACCCGTGCTTTTGCATGCACTCCATCGCCACGCCCGGCCCGCTGATCTCCGAAAGCCCGTAAATGTCCAGCGCGTCGATGTTCAAAAGCCGCTCGATCTCCTCGCGCATCTGATACGTCCACGGCTCCGCCCCGAATACGCCCCCTTGCAGGTTGAAATCTTTGATGTCCATGCCCGCCTTCTCAATTTCCGTGCCCAGAAAAATCGCGTACGAGGGAGTACAGCAAAGATGCGTCGCTCCGAAATCACGCAACAGCGTCAGCTGCCGTATCGTGTTGCCCGCACTCGCGGGAACCGTGCTCGCACCGATCTTCTGCGACGCGTAATGCGCACCCAGCCCGCCCGTAAACAAACCGTAACCGTAGGCAACGTGCACCAGCGAATCTTTCGTCACACCCGCCATCGCAAGACCGCGCGCCGCCGCCTCCGCCCAGACATCGATATCGTTCTGCGTATAGCCGACAACGGTCAGCTTGCCCGTCGTGCCGCTCGACGCGTGCACTTCCACGATGTCGCTCTGCGGCGCCGAATAAAAACCGAACGGATATGCCTCCCGAAGATCGTGCTTGACCGTAAAAGGCAGCTTGCTCAGATCCGCCACGCTCTTGATGTCCGACGGCTTGATCTTGAATTCGTCCATCTTTTTGCGGTACGGCTTGCAATTATTGTACACAAGCTCCACCGTCTTGCGCAATCTTTCGCTCTGCAGATTCTCCATCTCCGAACGCGAAAGACATTCATATTCCGGTTGGTAAATATAATCTTTGAGTTTCCCTTTCATATATTTTTCTCCGTTCTCCTCTATACCGCGGCATACCCCAGCTCAAACGCCTTTTTATTCATTTCCGCCGTCTTTTGCGGTATGCTCGCCAAAAGCGCCGCCTCAAACGGCTCACGGTCAAAATTCATCTTTTTGCAGAGCGCCCCCAGCATCACCGCGTTGGCAGACTTCGCATTCCCCGCCTCCAACGCGAGCGAAAGCGCGTCGATCCCCGTGCCTTTCAGCTTCGCCTCGATCCCCTGCGGATATTCCGCAGCGCCCGTCACTACCGGCATCGGCATGATCTCCTGCGTCGAATACAGCGTCTCGCCGCCTTCCTTCAGATAATGCGCATACCTGAGCGCTTCCAGCTTCTCAAACGCGAGAATAAGATCCGCGCCCCCTTCGTCTATGATCGGCGAGGAGATCTTTTCCCCGATCCGCACATACGTCATGACGCTCCCGCCGCGCTGTGCCATGCCGTGCACTTCGCTCAGCTTGACGTCATACCCTTTGTCCAATGCGTATTTCCCGAGCACGCGGCTCGCAAGCAGCGTTCCCTGCCCCCCGACGCCGACTATCAGTATATCCATTTATTTTACCTCCCCGTCGATCGCGCCGAATTTGCATACGCCCTGACACAATCCGCATTCCGTACACAGCGATACGTCGATCGTGATGCCCTCTTTTCCGTTCACGATCGCAGGGCACCCCAGTTTCAGGCACGCTTTGCATTTTTTGCACTTCTCGTTTACGCGGAATCCTTTATACAATCTCTTCGTCAGCAGCGCGCAGGGCTTTTTCGCGATCACAACGGATACGCCCTCGTTCGCCAGCGCCGCTTTCACCGCTTTCTCCGTCGCCGCAAGATCGCCCGGATCTACCGTCACGACGTCGCTCACGCCCACCGCGCGGCATACCTCCGCCAGATCCAGTTCGTATGTAGGTTCGTTCTTTATCGTCTTTCCCGTTGCGGGATGGTTCTGATGCCCCGTCATGCCCGTCGTGCGGTTGTCCAGGATCACCACCGTCACCTTCGCCTTGTTGTAGACCGCGTCGATCAGTCCCGTGATGCCGCTGTGTATAAACGTCGAATCCCCGATGACCGCCACCGAATGTTTGTGCGCTTCGGGATCCGCTTTGTCAAACCCGACCGCCATGCCGATGCTCGCGCCCATGCACACCACCGCGTCCATCGAACCGAGAGGCGGCACCGCTCCCAATGTGTAACAGCCGATATCGCCCAACACGTTCAGTTTGAGTTTGGACAGCACATAAAACACGCCCCTGTGCGGGCATCCCGCACAGAGCACGGGCGGACGCGCCGGAACGGCAGCGGGCTCGACCTTCACGCTCTCGCCCAAGACCTTCTCGCGAATGAGTTTCGCGGAAAATTCCCCGCAGCGCGGGAATATGTTTTTCCCTTCCACCGCAATGCCGTGTGCCTTGATCTGCGTTTCCAGATGCGGCGCAAGCTCTTCGGCAACGATGCACCGCTTCACGCTCTTTGCAAATTTTTCGATAAGTTTGTACGGCAGAGGCCAGACCGTGCCGAGCTTTAACACGCTCGCTTCGGGGAGCGCTTCCTTAACGTACTGATATACGCCGCCCGCACAGATAATGCCCAGCTCCTTGCTCCCTTCCTCGATCCTGTTGATCGCAAAATTGTCGGAATCTTCGGAAAGTTTCGCCGTGCGCTCTTCCACCACGACGTGCTTCACGCGCGCGTTGGCAGGCATCATGACGTACTTGGCAATGTTGCGTTCGTACGCCTTCACGGGAATTTCCTCCCTGTCGCAAAGCTCTACAAGGCTCTGCGAATGCGCCACGCGCGTCGTGATGCGCAAAATGACGGGCGTATCGTATTTTTCCGAAAGCTCAAATGCCAGCTTCGTGAAATCTTTGGCCTCCCGGCTGTCCGAAGGCTCCAAAACAGGCACTTGCGCACTCACCGCCGTCAGACGCGTATCCTGCTCGTTCTGCGACGAAAACACCGAAGGATCGTCCGCAACCGCCACGACAAGCCCGCCGTTCACACCCGTATAGGACGCCGTAAACAGCGGATCGCACGCCACGTTCAGCCCCACGTGCTTCATCGAAACAATGGTACGCGCTCCGCGTATGGACGCACCGATCCCCACTTCCAAAGCCACCTTTTCATTGGGCGACCATTCGCTGTAAACGTCATCGTAACGTGCCAGCTCTTCCGTGATCTCCGTAGAAGGCGTCCCGGGATAGGCGGCGGCAACTTTTACGCCCGCCTCCCATGCGCCGCGCGCTACGGCAAAATCTCCTAACAATAATTTCTTCATATCTGTAAACCTGACCTGGTATTTTTATCTGCTTTTTCCGCGCGTCAGTTCTTCCTCAGATCCGCGACCCGCTTGACTTTCCCTTCCGAACGTTTGATCGAGAACGGCTCGACAAGCTTTACCTTCACATCGATCTGCAACACCACGCGCAGCTTGTGCTTTATCTTCGCGACCAGCTCCTCCAGCTTGGAATAATCGGTCAGAAGATTGGCATCGTCCACTTCCACGCGCACTTCCAGCGTGTCCATGTAGTTGACTCTGTCCACGATGATCTCGTACGTCTTTCCCAGCTCCTCCATGCCCATCAGCACGCTCTCGATCTGCGAGGGAAATACGTTCACGCCGCGGATGATCAGCATGTCGTCCGTCCTGCCCACCACGCGCGACATGCGCGCCAGCGTCCTGCCGCACTTGCACGGCTCGTACGTCAGCGACGTGATGTCCTTCGTACGGTAACGCAGAATAGGCATGCCCTCCTTCACCAGCGTCGTGATCAGCATCTCGCCCTGCTCGCCTTCCTGCAAGACCTTGTTCTGCTCGACGTTGACGATCTCCGGATAAAACATGTCTTCGTTGATGTGCATGCCCGCCTTTTCGCGGCATTCCCCCGAAACGCCCGGGCCGCCTACTTCCGTCAGCCCGTAATTTTCCGTCGGGAACGCGCCGAAAAGTTTTTGCAAAGATTCGTGCGTCTCCGCCGTCGACGCCTCCGCGCCCATGCACACAAGCCGCACTTTCAGATCCTTCAGGATCCCTTCCTTCTTCGCCGTTTCCGCAAGATACATCGCGTAGCTCGGCGTCGCGATCAGCGCCGTCACCCCGAAATCACGCATCAGCATGAGCTGGCGCTCCGTGTTGCCCGTCGACATCGGCACCACCGTCGCCCCCAGCTTCTCGATCCCGTAATGCAGACCGAATCCGCCCGTGAACAGACCGTACCCGAACGCAACCTGAAAAATATCCTCGTCCGTCGCGCCCGCCATCGACAAAATGCGCGCTATACAGGTAGACCAGTTGTCCAGATCCGCTCGCGTATATCCGCCCACGATCGGCTTGCCCGTCGTGCCGCTCGACGCATGAATGCGAATGATCTTTTTCATCGGCACCGCAAACAGCCCGAACGGATAATTCTCCCGTAGATCGTCTTTGGTCGTGTACGGAATGTTCTCGATGTCTTTCAGCGTCTTGATGTGCTCCGGCTTCAATCCGATGGAGTCAAACCGCTTTTTGTACATCGGCACGTTTTCATACGCGTAACGCACAATGTGCTTGAGGCGTTCCAGCTGCATTTCGCGCAGCGCTTTTCTGTCTATCTTTTCGATTTCAGGACTGAACATTTTTCTGTCTTTGCTCCCCTTTCCGTCTTTCGGAACCTGTTAAAAAATATTGTATCACACTTCGATTATTTATGCAATAGCTTTCCGCATTTTTCGCGAATTTTCTCAAAATTATTGCGCACCCGCCGCCATTGCCGCACGATCTCGTGTTTGTTTATGCGCGGATACGCATAAACATGCAAAATGCCCGCCTCTCAAAAATGAGGGGCGGGCATATAAAATCAAAGCAGGCTTGCCCTTTGTTCCGCTTCCGAAAGCGGGGAAAGATACTTCGGCGCAATATCGAACACCGTCACCGCGCCCGTCTTGCCCTCTTTGTGCAGGCGGTAAACCGCTCGCGCATAGGCGACCAGCACGCTGGAAGTAACTTCCGGATTGCTGTCCAATTTGAGCGAAAATTCCATCAAAAATTTATTCTCCGCCGCCGACTTGCCCGAACGCAGAACAAACCCTCCGTGCGGAATGCCGCTGTGATTCTTCTTCAGCTCCTCTTCGGATATAAAATGCACCGTCGTGTCGTAATCGGCAAAATAATCGGGCATTTCCTTGATCTCCTTTTCGATCCGCGCAAGATCCGCACCCTCTTCCGCCACGACATAACATTCGCGCGTGTGCTTTTCCCGCGTGGTCAGCTGCGGGTTCTCACCGCGGCGCACCCGCTCCAACGCGCTCTTCACAGGCACCGTGTATTGACGCGCATCCTTCACGCCCGCCACCCGGCGGATCGCGTCGCTGTGGCCCTGGCTCACGCCCTTGCCCCAGAACGTATAGGTGCTCCCGTCCGCAAGCGCCGCCCCGAAATAAATGCGCGCCAGCGAAAACAGGCCCGGATCCCAACCGATGCTCATCGCCCCGACATGCCCGCCCGACTTCGCCGCCGCATCCAATGCTTCGTAATACGCGGGGATCTTCGCGTGCGTATCGAAACTGTCCACCGTATTGAACAGCTTCACGATCTGCGCCGACTGCACGGGCAGATCGGTCGCACTGCCGCCGCAAAGGATCATTACGTCGATCTTTCCCGTATATTCTTTCATCTTGTCCACGCTCTCCACCCGCACGGGCAGCACCGTCTTCACCGCCGACGGATCCCTGCGCGTGAATACCGCCACCACTTCCATGTCCGCATTCTGCGACACCGCGTACTGCACCCCCCTGCCGAGGTTGCCGTACCCTACGATACCCAGTCTGATCTTTTGCATTTTTTTGCTCTCCAAAATAAATTTTTTCACGAAACAGTTTACCGCGAACGGCGCAAAATGTCAAGCGTTCCGCCCTCGCACCGCCGCCCGCAACCAAAAATTGACCTTTCCCGGGATCCCGCCCCCTTTCGCACCGCCGCATCCTTCTCCCATACCCAAAGCCGCCACGAAAATGCCGCCCGCAAACAACGTTTGCGGGCGGCTTCGGAGCCGCTCTGCGGCGCGCCGCAGAGCGGATTAAATTTTCATGCGGGAAATTTCCCGCCCGTCCATATCTTTCAAAACAAATTCCGCGTTTTCCAGGATCATGTAACTGCACGGCGTACCCTCTTTCGGCAGGGAGACCGATCCGCAGTTGCCCACGACGCATTCCCCTTCCCGCCGCAAAAACCCCGTGTGATAATGGCCGTAAACAAAGGCATCTCCAAAGTTCTTCGGCAGATGCCCGACGTCGTGCCTATCCCCGTGCTGGAAAAATATTTTTTTGCCGCAATCGATCAGAACCGCTTCCGACACAAATTCAAAATCGGAAATGAGCGTGTCCACGTCGCTGTCGCAGTTGCCTTTCACCACCGTCAGCTTTTCCGCCATGCCGTTCAGCAATTCCGCCACTTTCATCGGGGCATACTCTTTCGGCAGCGGGTTGCGCGGCCCGTGATTGTAAATGTCCCCGAGCAGGATCATCTGATCCGCCCCTTCTTCCGCAAACCGCTCCGTCAGCTTTTTTGCGTAAAACGCCGATCCGTGTATGTCCGAAGCTATCAAAAATTTCATTTCTTTACCCCAAAACGCGCCCGCCGTGTACGGCGGGCGCCATTCCCTTTTTTTATTGTATGCTCTGCCTTCAAGACAGCCGACGGAACGTCTTGTCCGCCTTATTTCGCGCTGAACTTGTACGCCGTCACCGAATGATAGATTTTGTTCTTCTCAAATACGCAATCGCCCAGCGCCGCATACGCAGGCACGTTCACGCTGTTGGGAATAAACTGCGTTTCCATGCAGAAACCGTAATAACGGTTATAAAATCCGGATTTCCCTTTCTGGCTCAGCCCGTTGCCCGTATACAACTGCACCGCAGGCATGTCCGTAAACACTTCCATGACGATCCCGCTGCGCTCGCTCTCCGCTTCCGCGATCTTTGCGTATTTCCCCGCTCCCTTGTTCAATATGAAATTCACGTCGTAGCCGCCCTGAATACGGATATTCGCATCTTCGTCGTCGCCGATCCGCTCCCCGATCCTGTGCGCCTTGCGGAAATCGAAGGGCGTCCCCGCCACATCGCTGATCTCTCCGTGCGGTATCAGCAGTTCGTCCGTCGGCGTAAACCTGTCCGCATCGATCGTGAGGAAGGTGTCCAGCACGTTGCCGCTCCCTTCGCCGTCCAGATTGAAATACGCATGATTCGTCATGTTGATCGGCGTCTTTTTGCTCGACATCGCCGCGTAATCGATCCTCAGTTCCCCGCCCACAAGCGTATAACACACCTGCACGCGCAGATCCCCCGGATAATTCTCGTCGCCGTCGGGACTCGTCATGCTCAGCGCCAATGTGTTTCCGTCATGCCCTTCAAACACATGGCTCCATATCTTCTTGTCAAAGCCCGTCTTGCCTCCGTGAAGATGATTGCCGTGATCGTTGCAGTACAGCTCATACTCCGTCCCGTCCACGACAAGATGCCCCTTCTCTATACGGTTGCCAACTCTTCCGATCAGCGCGCCCAGGTATCCGTCGTTGTTTTCATACCCCGCCATATCGTTGTAACCCAAAACAACGTCCACTTGTTTCCCGTCTTTGTCCGCAATCTTCAGCGACTGAATGATTCCGCCGTAATTGAGAATGGTCGCTTCGTTCGCCCCGTCCTTGAGCTTGAAAGCAAGCACTTCCCTGCCGTCCGAAGTCTTTCCGAATACACTCGCATGGATCATATCCTTTCTCCTCCCTACGCTTTCTTTATTATTATATTAATTCGTCTAAATTCAGTTTTGCCGCGCCCGGAATGCGCACGTTCGCCAAAAATACGTTCTCCCTGCCGAATACCTTCCGCATCTGCGCGGCATAATTTTCCGCTTCCCCGTCCGAAAGATACGCCAGCACCGTTCCCGCAAATCCGCCGCCGTGTATGCGCGCCGCGCCGTCCTTGATCAGACGCTCGGACATATGTATCGCCAACGCGACAGGCTGCACGTCGCTCCCCGGCACAAAACAATTCTGCAAACATTCCAGACTGCTCTTGCCCGATTTCCCGACCGCGTCCAAAAAACCTTTTACGTTCCCGCTTTTCAACGCCGCCGCCGCCGCATCGACACGATCGTTTTCTTCGTAGAAATGAAACGCCCGCAGCACCGCCCGCTCCGAAACTTTTTTGCGAAGCGCCGGGATCGCCGCAAAAAATTCATCGTACGGAACTTCCCGCAGAAATTTCTTTCCGAAATATCCCGCCACCGCGTGCATCTCCTCCCGGATCGCCGCATAATGCCCCGTCAGCGCCGCGTGCGATCCGCCCGTGTTGGTTATGACAAGCGTGTACCCCTCCGGCGGCGTCAACGATTCGATCACAGGCGCGCTCGGATCCGCAAAATCGATCTCGTTGATCCCGCCCAGCGAAATGCCCGATTGATCCAAAAGCCCGCACGGCTTTCCGAAATAAACATTCTCCGCATATTGCGAAATGATCGCCTTGTCGACCTTGCCCAGCGCTCCGCCCAGATACATTTGATTGAGTATCTCGCAAACCAGAAGCTCAAACGCCGCCGACGACGATACCCCCGCTCCGCGGAATACCGTGCTCTCGCTGCATGCCGTGAATCCGCCTACCTGCAACCCTCTGTCCCGTATCGCTTTCACCACGCCGCGCGCAAGCGCTATGCTCTTACCGTATTCCTTCGGATCCGCTTCCAGATCGTTCACATTGAACCGAAAAGAAGGAAATCCCGCCGAATGCACGCAGATGACCCCGTCGTCACGCCTCTTCACCGCCGCAAGTATGTCGCAGCTGATCGCCGCCACGATCACTTTCCCGTGATTGTGATCGGTATGGTTCCCGATGATCTCTGCCCTGCCCGACGAGGAATACCATTCCTCCGGCTTTTCACCCGTTTCTTTCTCAAACTGCGCCGATAACGCCTTCACGCGCGCCGCAAACGACGCTTTCGTTGCGCTCTTGCCGTACAAATCCTGTAACTGCATGCTCTTCGGTTCCTTTCTTTTTTTCGCAACGCGCTCCCCCCCTCTCAAAAACAGGAAAGGAGAACGTTTCGTTCTCCTTCCATTATACCATTTTAAATTCGGTATTGCAACATTTTTTTATTTGTTTTGCGGAATGCCCGGGATCGTTTCAAACCCGCGCGCAAGATCTTCGTCCGTCGGGATATAATCGGTCATCGTCCCGTCGTTGTACTGTTTGTATGCGGTCATATCGAAATACCCCGTTCCGGTCAGACCGAACAGAATCGTCTTCTCTTCGCCCGTCTCCTTGCACTTGAGCGCTTCGTCGATCGCAACCCGTATCGCATGGCTGGATTCCGGCGCGGGAAGAATACCCTCGATCCGCGCAAACTTCTCCGCCGCCTCGAACACCTTCGTCTGCTCCACCGTAACCGCACGCATGTATCCCTGATCGTACAGAGCCGATACGATCGGGCTCATGCCGTGGTACCGCAGCCCGCCCGCATGGTTGGGCGCAGGCATAAACCCGCAGCCGACCGTGTACATCTTCGCAAGCGGCGTGATCTTCGCACTGTCACAAAAATCATACGCGTATTTCCCGCGCGTCATGGAAGGACAGCTCGCAGGCTCGACACCGATAAACTCGATATTGTTCTTGCCCCGGATCTTATCTCCCATGAACGGCGCGATCAGCCCGCCGAAATTCGAACCGCCGCCGCAGCAGCCGATGATCATATCCGGCTGTATGCCGTACTTCTCCATCGCCGCTTTGCTCTCCAATCCGATCACCGACTGATGCAGCACCACGTGATCGAGCACGCTCCCCAATACATAACGGCAGGAATCGGACGTCACCGCCTTCTCCACCGCCTCGCTGATCGCACACCCCAAAGAACCGCCCGTGCCCGGGAATTCTTTCAGGATCTTGCGCCCCGCTTCCGTCGTGTCCGAAGGCGACGCAACAACCTTGGCTCCGTACGTCCGCATCACCTCGCGGCGGTGCGGCTTCTGCTCGCTGGATACCTTGACCATGTACACCGTCAGGTCCAGCCCGAAATACGACGCCGCCATCGACAGCGCCGTGCCCCACTGCCCTGCGCCCGTTTCCGTCGTAATGGATTTCAAGCCCTGTTTCTTTGCGTAATACGCCTGCGCTACCGCCGAGTTCAGTTTGTGCGAGCCAGACGTGTTGTTCCCTTCAAATTTGTAGTAGATCTTCGCCGGCGTATCCAGCGCCTTTTCAAGACAGTAGGCCCGCACCAGCGGCGACGGACGGTACATCTTGTAAAAATCGCGGATCTCTTCCGGGATCTCAATGTATTGATGCGTGCGGTCCAGTTCCTGCTCCACACACTCGTCACAGAATACCTGCCTTAAATCGTCCGCCGTGCAGGGCTTCAACGTCGCGGGATTCAAAAACGGCTCATGCTTGATCTTCATCACCGCGTTCAGATTATACCACTCTTTGGGAATTTCCGTTTCGGAAAGATATATTTTGTAAGGGATTTTTGTTGCCATAGGATTTGTTCCTCCTCCTAAAATAAAATTTTTGTCACAA
>CALVMA010000091.1 GCA_944341655.1 uncultured Clostridia bacterium
AAACGATTCGGCGTTTGTCGAGGGGATCAATTTTCCTTCGAACATGTTGTTCGCGAAGGCGTTGGAGAGTGCGGGAAAGCTGTATGCGGAGGAAAAATTCCTCAAACGGGCGGAAGAAGTACGTGCGGCGATACGGAAGTATTCGTACGACGGCGAATTTTTCGAAGATAACCGTGTCCGTTGCGGCGGCGGGACGAAGCTGATGGGGCATATTACGGAAACGTGCCAGTATTATGCGTTTTTCACGGGGGTTGCGACGCCGCAGACCTATCCCGAGCTTTTTGAAATTCTGACGGAGAAGTTCGGGGCGACGCGCAATGTATCGGAAACGTATCCGCACGTATATAAATCCAACGCGTTTATCGGGAACTATCTCAGGCTGATGATGCTGGCGGAGTCGGACAAACGAGCGCGGATCCGTCAGGAATGCGTGGATTTCTTTTACGGAATGGCGCAGCAGACGGGCACGCTGTGGGAAAACGACAACCCTTGTGCGAGTCTGGATCACGGATTTGCGTCGTATGCGGCGAATTTGCTGGTGTGTTATGTGAGCGGATTCAGGGGGGTGCACGGCAAGAAGATATTGTTCACGGAACCTGCGGAAAAGATCGATTGCCGTATCCGCATTCCTGTCGGGGAGGGCGAACTCATATTTGAGCGCAAACAGGGAAAAGAGAGGGTGAGCATTCCGCAGGGGTATGAGCGCGCGGATGCGGGAAGCGGTTTTTAAAGGTTTTAAAAAGGGAGGAAAGAGCATGATCTCCTACAATTCTCTGTATTTTGAAAAGGACGGCAAGCCTTGGTTTTCCGTGATGGGGGAATATCCTTACAGCCGCAACGATTGCCGTTACTGGCGGGAAGGCCTTGCAAAGATGAAGTCTCTGGGCGTCGAGATTGTATCGTCGTACTGCTGCTGGATCCACCATGAAGAGGCGGAAGGGAAGTTCAATTTTCGCGGGAACAACAATCTGCGGCGCTTTGCGGAGGAAGTCAAGGCGGCGGGAATGTACCTTTGTCTGCGGGTAGGGCCGTGGGTGCACGCGGAAGTGCGAAACGGCGGGTTTCCCGACTGGGTGGAAAACAAGGGATACCGTGCCCGTTCCAACGATGCGGGATACATGGCGGACGTAAAGCGTTATTTTTTGAAGATATGCGAACAGTGTGCGGGGCTCACTTACAAGGACGGCGGGCCGATCGTGGCGATCCAGGTGGAGAACGAATACAGTCAATGGGGCGTGCAGGGTAAAGGGATCGGCGACGAGCACATCGACGCGCTGATCGCGATGCTGAAAGAAAACGGGCTCGACGTACCGTTGTATTTTGCGACGGGCTGGGGCAAGGCGGCGACGGGCGCAGCCATACCCGTGTGGGGCAATTATTGTGAAGCGCCCTGGGAGAACGAGAACGGCGAATTGCCGCCGATGGACGGATATCTTTTTACGGACAATCCGAACGATGCGAACATCGGGAGCGATACGGGCAGGAAGGAAATGGATGCGACGATCGCGCATTCGGCGTATCCGTACGCGACGGTGGAGCTGGGTTCGGGGATCCAGGTGACGCAGGTACGGCGGCCCGTGATAACGGGCGAAGACTGCGGAGCGATGGCGCTGTGCAAGATCGGGAGCGGCGTCGCGATGCTGGGGTATTACGTATTTCACGGCGGGATCAATCCGACGGGCGTGTTTTCGTCGATGCAGGAATATCGGGACGAAAGCAATTTGCGCGCGGGATTTTGCTGTGATCTTCCCGAACGCAATTACGATTTTCAGGCTCCGGTGGGGCAATACGGAGAGATACGGCCGTGCGGGCGCGAATTGAAGCTGTGGAATTATTTTATCCGTTATTTCGGGGAGAAGGTCTGCACGCTTCCCGTACGGCTGATGCCCGGGAATGCCGCCTATCCTGGCGATCTGGACTCCCTGCGCTGTGCGGTGCGGGAGCGCGGCGGAAGCGGGTTTGTGTTTTTCAACAATTACGTGCGGCATTATCCGATGGGGGATCGGAAGGTCGAAAAATTTACGCCTGCGGAAGGGATCGAATTTCCTGATTTTACGTTGAAGAACGGGCAATATTGTATTTTTCCTTTCGGCATGGATGTGGGCGGCGCCCTGTTGCGCAGTGCGGAAGCGACGCCGTTTTGCGTGCTGAACGGTACGGATTACGTCTTTTGGGCGTATGAAGGGCAGGGAAGTCTGCAGACGGAGGGAACGCCGCGCGGCAAGCTGATCGTGCTGAGCAAGGAAGAGGCGCTTGGCAGCGTTTGCTGTGATTTTGACGGGGCGGACCGGCTTTTCTGTTCCGAGAGCGAAGTTTACGCCGAAGAAGGAAAGGTCGTGATGCTGTGCGAGCGGGACGCGCGCCTGAAAATTTATCCTGCGCCGGCAAAGGCGCCCTGCGGGTTCAGAGAAACGGGGCGGGAAGGCGTGTTTACGGTGTATGAAAAGGCGGTGCGGCCCTCATTGTTTTCGGTCAGTGTGCGTCGGGGCGGCGCGGGCGAAAAGTATCGGGATTTTGAGCTGGAAGTCAGCGTTGCGGAGGATTATCCGCATACGGCATGGCTGGAGATCGGGTATGAAGGGGATCGCCTCGAAATATTTTTGGACGGGGAGAAAGTCGCCGACGATTTTTACACGGGAGTGCCGTACGCATTCGGTTTGCGCGATTACGGATTTCCGTCGCGCATCTCGGTGCGCGTTTGGGAAATGCGGCAGGACGCCTTTATTTATACCGAACGCAAACCCTTGTTTGAAGAGGGAAAGGCCTGCCGCCTGAACTCGGTGCGCGTCCGTTCGCAGGCCCGCGTTCTCGTTTGTCCGAACAAGACTTAAATTTAAGTAAGGGCGTTGAAAGAAAAGACGCTTTCGCGCCGCGAGCAAAAGGTTCGGGAGAAAATTTCGGGACAAAGGTTTTAAAGGGCGAAAAAAGCCCCGCGCGGTGAGCGCGGGGAGAATGCGGAACGCATTTACGATCGGTTTGCCTCGAACACGCGGATCCTCCATTGGTTGGGGGATACGCGGTAGACTTTTTTGAAAGCGTTG
The DNA here is from genome assembly GCA_944341655.1 of uncultured Clostridia bacterium. Taxonomy (GTDB): domain Bacteria; phylum Bacillota; class Clostridia; order Christensenellales; family Borkfalkiaceae; genus Borkfalkia. The sequence goes on from CALVMA010000091.1 coordinate 3,042, forward strand.
ATAAAGGCGCTTTGCGAATTGTAATTGAGGCGCATGGCGATGTCGAGGACGGAGAGAGAGTTATCCATAAGCAGGAGCGTGGAGTAAGCCACGCGGCTCTCGTTGAGGCATTGCACCATTGTTTTTCCCACATTTTTTTTGAATTCGCGGCAGATGTAGCCGTGGCTGTAATGGATGTCGCGGATGATGTCCTGAATATCGCGGCAGAGGAAGGATTCCGTTTTGAGGTTATCGAAGAAATTTTCGATCCAATCGGGGTACTGGCGTTTTTGGCAGATCTTATGTTTGAGGAGGATGCCGAGGATCTGAAAAACCACGGTGGTATGGAGCTGATCGAACAGATCCATGTGGCTGGAAAAAGAACTTTCGTAAATGTTGAAGTAATTCAGCGTCTGTTCCAAGGATTCCATGTTTTCGTTTTTGGTATCGATGACGGTGACGGGCGATTCGCTGAGCATGGCGTACAGGTTTTTGTCGAGCATGGCGCAAAGTTTTTTCATTTTGTCGACCGTGACATAGATATCCCTGTGTTGCAGGGGGACGGCGGAAACGGACTGTTCGGCGGGGAGCATTTCGTGCGTGACGCCCGGTTTGATGAGAATGATTTTGGAAAGCGGGTGGCATTCGACGGGTTCGCCGTTCACATAATTTATGACCGTTCCGTTGACGGAGTAGGTAAACTCCCAAAAGAAATGTGTGTGCGGGGGAGTGTGCTGGTTGAACAGCAGAGTCGTATAGGGGGAATGGGCGACTGTTTCGGCGGTATAATTTTCGATCATCTGAAAACCTCAGCGTGAAATTTTGATAAAATTATTTATACTGTAACAATTATATAATAGGGGCGGAACAAAAACAAGTTTTTTTCGGAGAAAAAAGTCAAAAATTTGCAATTTTAAGATAACAGACGGGGTAGATTTTCCGACGTTCGTTTGTTAAAATACAGTGGTACAAGGCAAAATTACAGTGGTACAAGGCAAAATCAAGCCATTCGGGAGAAAAGAGAATGATCAAAGACAGAGTGTTGCGGATTTTGACATTGCTTTCGATCGCGCTTTTTGTGACCGTGGGATACGGATTCAGTGCGGGAGCGGAAGTGACGTT
>CALVMA010000092.1 GCA_944341655.1 uncultured Clostridia bacterium
CAATTTATCATTGTGGCCGTCATAGCGATGGCGGTGCTGGCGATCGTGCTCAAACTTTTCAAATTCGGGTTTAAGACGATCATCAAATTTGTCATCAATGCCGCGATCGGTATCGGAGCGATTTTTCTTTTGAATCTGATCCCGTCCGTTGCGATACCGATCAGCTGGTGGACGGCATTGATCACGGGCGTATTCGGGATCCCCGGCGTGATCGCCGTTCTGATCATCAGTTTTTTCATTTGAATATACGGAGAGCCAACCCGCCGCATCGTATGATGCGGCGGGTTGGCTTTATGATAAAGAGTTTTGGCGAAAAATGTTTACACGGATACTTGCATTTACCGTGCGGGCATGATATAATCGAGACAATACAAAAAATAAGAGAGGGAAATGCGGGATATGAAACTGAAGAGCGGCGATGTTGTTGTGTTTGCCGGCGATTCCACGACGGACGCGAACAAATGCGGCACGGGGGATCGTTTGGGGAACGGGTATGTGCGCCTTGTCCGCAATGCGCTTGCGGCGTATTGTCCGCAGGACCGTTACACGGTGATCAATGCGGGGGTAAGCGGCAATCGTTCGTGCGATCTTTTGGAACGTTGGGATGCGGACGTTTCGGCGGCGAAGCCAGATGCGGTGTTCTGTATGATCGGGATCAACGATGTATGGCGGCATTTTGACAGTTATGATGTTCCGGAAATTTATGTTTCCGCGCAGGAATACGAAAGGAACCTGGAAAAGATCTGTGAAAAGTCCAAAGATGTGCCGTATTTTGTATTTATGCTCCCGTTTTTCATGGAGTCGTCCCGCGCGGACGAAATGCGCGTAATGACGGAAGAGTATGCGGCGCGCATGAAAAAAGTTGCGAAGAAATACGGCAGGGCCGTGCTGGATACGCAGGCGGAATTTGACGAATACATGAAAAGCCGTGCGGGGCAGTCGATCGGTTGGGACAGGGTGCATCCCAACGAACTCGGATCGATGCTGTTGGCGAGGCTGATCCTGCGGGAGATCGAAGTCTGGTAGAAGCGGGCAGGCGCGCCCTTTTGCCGCAGATGCGGCGCAAAGGCGAACGTACGGAAAAAATGATACGATGGTGAATTATGACGTTTGAGTTTTACGGGGAAATCAGCGAATACACAAAAAAGAGGACAGACAGATTAAAAAAGCGCTATTTTGCGCAATGGCTGTTTCTGGCGGCAGGGATCTTGTTGGTAGCGTCGCTGATCGCTTCATTTTTGCGGGAGGCATTTATAGTGCTGCTGATTTGTGCGATAGTGGTGGGGCTTGTCGGGTGTCTGCTTTATTTTTTGCCCATGAAAAAATCCATGACGCAGCCCTGGAAAGTCCGCGTGCTCATTGACGGCGATCAGATCCTCTGGACGCAATATTTGCAGGGAAGAGAATTGCAGAAAAAGAAGCGCGTATCGGATATCAAAAAGGTCTACCGCACAAAATATTGTTATTATCTCATTTATAACGACATTTCGAACGCGATCATCTGCGAGCGCTGTCTGCTGAAACGCGGCACGTTCGATTCCTTTGAGATGCTGTTTGAAGGGAAGATCCGCAACAAGGCGATCGATTGAAGGCATTTTCGGCTGCTTTACGGCAGGCGCAAGTCGTTGTTTGCAAGACGTTTTTGAAAGACGAAGGAAAGAAAAGAATGCCGTGCCCCGCAAAATATTTTGCGGGGCACGGCATGAATTTACGGAAAAAAGCCGCGGGCGAAGGAAAAACCTTCGCACCGCGGCTTTTGATGTGTCGGGCATTTCGTATTTTTGCCGATCACGCCCGTATTTTTTAATCTTGGAGGATCCTGCCGTCGGTCGTGACGGTATAAACCTGCCAGGGAATGAACTTGCCGCTTGCCTGTAAAGCGCGTTTTGCGGCGTTTTCGATGCCGCCGCAGCACGGCACTTCCATTCGGACGATCGTAAGGCTGCGGATATCGTTGCTGCGCAGGATATCCGTCAGTTTGTCTGCGTAGTCGCCCTCGTCGAGCTTGGGACAGCCGATGAGCGCGATGCGGTTGCGGATAAAGCGCCCGTGAAAATTCCCGTACGCATAGGCGGTGCAATCCGCCGCGACGAGCAGGTCGGCGCCGTCCAGCCAGGGTGCGTTGACGGGCACCAGTTTGATCTGTACGGGCCATTGCGAAAGTTCGCTTTCCGCGTGCCGCGGGGAGGCGGGCAGCGGATCGCGCACGATGCGCCGCGACTGTGTGCCGGGGCATCCGCAGGGCAAAGCGCCGCCCTGCGCGTTCTTTGCGCGCTTTGCCGCAAGGACGGCGGCTTCGTCGTAAGCGGGCGCTTCCCGTTCTTCGAAAGAAATGGCGCCGACGGGGCAGGCGGGGAGGCAGTCGCCCAGCCCGTCGCAATAGTCTTCGCGCAAAAGTTTCGCTTTGCCGTTCTCCATGCCGATGGCGCCTTCGTGGCATGCCGCCGCGCAAAGCCCGCAGCCGTTGCACTTGCTTTCGTCGATTTTTATGATCTTTCTTTTCATTTTTGTTCTCCTTTGCTTGCTTTTGCCCTCTGATTATAGTACAATGCTTGGCAAGATTCCGTTGTCGTTGCAACGTAAAAAGGTGGAAAGGAATGGAAAAGCAAACATTTTTAAAGAAATCGCCGTTATTTTACGGGATCGGGGATAAAGAAGCAATGCTCAGGCGGTTGAGCGGGGGCGAGCAGGTGTATGAGCGGGGCGAGCGGATTTTGTCTGCGGGAAAGATTTGCGAGCGGATCGGCGTGATACTGGAAGGCAGCGCAGACGTTGTACGGGAGGATGCGGAAGGCGTTCCCGTGACGGTAGCGCGCATTGCGGAGGGGGAGTTCTTTGCGGAGGCATTTGCCTGTTCGGGGCGGGCATTGGCGGTCAGCGTGGAGGCGGCGGTGCGGTCAAAGGTGTTGTGGATCTCTGTTTGCAGGCTTTTCGAGAGCGGCGGCAGTGAGATCTTGGCGAATTTTCTGCGGGTATTTGCACAGAAGAATGTTTTTCTGACCGAACGTATCGGGCATTTGTCGCGGCATTCGCTGCGCGAGAAAGTTATTTCTTATCTGCACGGTGTCGCGAGGTCGGCAGGTTCGGCGACCTTTCAGATCCCTTTTGACCGTCAGGGGCTTGCCGATTATCTGGGGTGCGACCGAAGTGCGCTTTCGGCGATGCTTTCGCGTCTGAAAAGAGAAGGCGTTTTGGACTATTATAAAAATTCTTTCCGTTTTACGGAAAAACTCGGTTAAGATCGGTCGGAAAAGGTCGAAAGGATAGGCAAACGCTGCGCCTTTGAAAGGTTGCGGACCCTGCCCGGGCCTGCCTTTGTGTTTTTGCTCGGTTTGGCAGACAGATTTTTGCAGGCATCGCAAAGAGCGCAAAAGAGCGGTGTACTTTAAAGCGGTACATTAAACAAGAATTTTCCGCAAACGCAATGCCGCCGTCCGCAATTTCTGCGGACGGCGGCATGTTCGAAAAAAATTCGCGGCGCGAAAGATTTCGCGCCGCGCTTGGCGTCCGATCAGATAAAATGGACGCGGTTTTCGTCATAGAAGCCTTTGGCGGCGGGCGCTTCGTCGGGCACGCCGACGGCGACGATGGCGACGGGTATGTTCTCGCAGCCGAGGGCTTCTTTTACGAGCGAGGCGCGCGGTTCGGCGGGGTAGCAGCCGCACCAACACGTTCCGTACCCGAGGTCGGCGGCCTGCAGCAGCAGGTTTTCGATCGCGGCGCCGCAATCCTGCGGCCAGAAGCCGCGGCCGGGCTGCAAGTCAGGCCTTCCGCATACGATAATGGCAACGGACGCCGTTTCCAGCATTTTGCAGGCGGGGTGCGCCTGCATGAGTTTCTGTTTTACTTCATCTTTGTCCGTCACATAAAATTCCCAGGGGCGGCTGTTGACCGCGCTGGGGGCAAACATGGCTGCCTCGAGCATCATGCGGATATGATCGGCGGGGATTATTTGCCCTTTTTTTTATTTGCGCACGCTTCTCCGTGCGCGGATCGCAACACTGCATTCCATAGCGATACCTCCCTTTTGCTAATATTATAGGTCGGCGTAGGCGTTTTGTTAATCGTGAATTTATTTTTTTTAAGATGCGCGAAAAGCGGGGCGTGGAAGCGGTATGATCGGAGGCGCGCAAAAAAATTCGCGGGCGGTGCGCGGGCGTTGTGCGGAACGGTTGAAATTTTGTTGTAATTGTGGTACTATAATCGGGAAAGGAGCGGCGTATGCAAAAAGAGAGCGAAACCATCGAAGAGCTGTTTGAAGGCGGATTAAAAATCATACAGGACAGGGAGCTGTACCGTTTTACGAGCGATTCTTTGGCGCTGACGCGTTTTGTCAAGGCGAAGAAGAAGGAAGTTGTCGCCGATTTTTGTTCGGGGAGCGGAATTGTGGGGCTGCATTTTTTCGGATTGAATCCGGGAGTCGCTTCGGTGACGCTGTTTGAAATGCAGGAAGAACTTGCGCGTTTGAGCGAGAGGTCTGTGGCGCTCAACGGCCTTGAAAATTTTCGGGTGGTGTGCACGCGCGTGCAGGATATCGGCAGGGAATACAACGAATATTTTTCTCTGATTTTGTGCAATCCTCCGTACGAACGGGGCGGCTTTGAAAAGGAAGATTATAAAAAAGCGGTATGCCGCAAGGAGATCACGGTAACTTTGGCGCAGATCGTTAATGCGGCCGCGCGTTCGTTGAAATTCGGAGGCCGGTTTGCGCTCGTCAACCGTGCGGACAGGCTTGCGGAAGTGATGTATTGCATGAAGTCGCAGGGGATCGAACCCAAACGGCTGCAATTTGTGCGAGGGAAGGCGGGTGCGAAACCGTACCTGATTCTCGTCGAAGGGACAAAAGGCGGAAAAGAGGGAATAGAGATCCTGCCGGATCTCGTCAATGAGCGGCGCGAGCATTTTTAATACCGAAAAACGCAGCCGTGCGAACGTTTATAAAAAAGAGATCAAACAAGAGGGAGCATATGGTCAGTTTTGTTGCGACGCCGATCGGCAATCTGGGAGACATAACGCTGCGGGCATTGGAGACATTGCGCGGGGCGGACGTGATATTTTGTGAGGATACGCGGCATTCTTTAAAACTTTTGAATCATTACGACATTCACAAGCCGCTCATAGCCTGCCATAAATTCAACGAAACGTCGTCGGCGCAAAAGCTGATCGCGTTGGCAAAGGAAGACAAGAACGTCGCGGTGGTGACGGATGCGGGCACGCCGGTCATTTCCGATCCGGGGAATATAGTCGTGCGGGAGCTTCGCAGGAACGGCGTGGAATATACGTTGATCCCGGGGGCATGTGCCTTTGTGGCGGCGCTGGTGCTTTCGGGATTTCCTGCCGATAAGTTTGTTTTTCTCGGATTTTTACGCGGCAAAGCGGGAGAAAAGAGGGATTATTTAAAAAAGTATGCGGCTTTTGACGGAACGCTTGCATTTTACAGTGCGCCACAGGATGTGGATGCGGATGTGCGGACTTTGGCGGAAGTTTTCGGGGATCGTGAGGCGTGCGCGGTGCGTGAAATCACGAAAGTGCACGAAAGCGTGGAATATTTTTCGCTGCAAGAGGGGCTTTGCGGCGAAAAGAGAGGGGAATATGTGCTTCTTATCCGCGGGGCGCAGACGCAGGGAAATCCGCTGAACGCGCTCAGTGAAACGGAGCACATCGCCTACTATGTGGCGCAGGGCATGGATGTCAGGGAAGCGCTCAAAGCGGCGGCGAAAGACAGAGGAGTATCCAAAAGCGAATTGTACAAATTTACCTGCAAGGACAGAAGCGCCGCCGATAAAGAGGAAAAAGAGTGAGAAAATGCGGATCAAAAGAGTGTTTTACGAAAATCGGATATGATTTCGGATATTGTTTTTTGTGAAAAAACAACGGGGAGAGCATCAAATTGCTCTCCCCGTTGTCGTAAACAGAGAAGTTTCAACGGCACAAGCAATGCTCTTGAAAAGACCATGTTGCTTGTGCTATCAAAGTGATTATTTTGTCATGCTCTGCTGAACGGCAACGGCACAAGCAATGCTCTTAAAAAAGACCATGTTGCTTGTGCCGCCTAAACAGATTATAACACAAAAGGGGATGAGTTTGCCGTACCCACCTGAAAGCCACCGCCCCAAACAAGGCTCGTCCAAAAGACCGAGT
>CALVMA010000093.1 GCA_944341655.1 uncultured Clostridia bacterium
CGACGATAAAATTAAAATTTACTATAATTATACCGATCCGATTAAGCCCGATGGCTCGTCTCCCGAAGACAGCCATCGGCTTTTCTTTATTATTGACGGTTCAAACTTGTTGCACCCAGCGGCACCATTCAGTTTTCAAACCGAACCTTTGCGTTCGGCTTATTTTTTCAGAAACGGAGCCGCCCGCAAATTTCTTTGCGGGCGGCTCCGTTCACACTTTTGCACTAATTATGCCGCAGCAGCAAAACGCCTGTCCGCGGCATAATTTATTTTCACAAATAACTATTCGCGTTCACCGCATGTCATTTTAATCGTAAAGTACCCCCGCGATCCGCAGGGGTACTTTATAAAAAAGCAGCCCCGAATTTCGGGGCTGCCGTTATTTTACTTCAATTCAGCGAAGTATTTGATGGTTCTGACCATCTGACTGGTGTAAGAGTTTTCGTTATCATACCAGGACACGACTTTCACGAGCGTTGTGCCATCACCCATGGGCATGCACTTCGTCTGCGTACCGTCAAACAAAGAACCGTACGTAATGCCGATGATATCGGAAGATACAATTTCGTCTTCGGTGTAGCCGAAAGAATCGGAAGCAGCCGCTTTCATTGCCGCATTGACGCCGTCTTTATCGACCTCGCCTTCCACAATCGCAACCAGCTGAGTGAGCGAACCGGTCGGAACAGGAACACGCTGAGCGCAGCCGTCCAACACGCCGTTCAATTCAGGGATCACCAAACCGATGGCTTTTGCAGCCCCCGTGCTGTTCGGTACGATATTGACAGACGCGGCGCGAGCGCGGCGCAGATCGCCTTTACGATGAGGGCCGTCCAATGTCATCTGGTCACCCGTAAATGCGTGAATGGTCGTCATGTAACCTTTTTTGATTTTTGCGAACTTGTTGAGCGTGTTCGCCATCGGTGCCAAGCAGTTCGTCGTGCAGGAAGCAGCCGAAATGATCGTATCCGACGCTTTCAGCGTCTTTTCGTTCACGCTGTAAACGATGGTCGGCAAATCGTTGCCTGCAGGAGCGGAAATAACGACTTTCTTTGCGCCCGCATCAATATGAGCCTGGCTCTTTGCTTTGCTGCAATAGAACCCCGTGCACTCCAAAACGACGTCTACGCCGATTTTGCCCCAAGGCAGATCTTTTGCATCTTTTTCCGCATAGATCTTGATTTCTTTGCCGTCAACAATGATGGAATTCTCCGTAGCAGAAACCTTGTCCGCCAACGCATATCTGCCCTGTGCGGAATCATACTTCAGAAGATGCGCGAGCATTGCGGGACTCGTCAAATCGTTGATCGCTACCACTTCATAACCCTTCGCACCGAACATCTGACGAAAAGCCAGACGGCCGATACGACCAAAACCGTTGATAGCAACTCTTACATTAGCCATTTTAATATCCTCCGTTCTGAAAATAGATTTTAATTTGATATCTTTTATACCAGCATTACTATTATAGCAAATCGGCAAAATTTAGTCAATAGTTTCAACAAAATACTTTGAAATTCAGAAATTTTATTACTTTTGTGCCATTTTTTCCTTTCTTTTGAGCATTTTGCCCAAGCCGCTCATTTCAAATTTTCAGGATTCAAACATTTCAGCTCATCGATGACAAACATACCGTCTTTACGGATCAACATATCGTCAAAATAGATTTCCCCGCCGCCGTATTCGGGCGTCTGAATAAGAACCATATCCCAATGCACGCTCGATTTGTTTCCGTTGAACGCATCTTCGTAACTGCATCCGGGCGTAAAATGAATTGACCCGCTGATCTTCTCATCGAACAAAATATCCAGCATCGGACTCGTCACGTACGGATTGACGCCGATTGCAAATTCACCGATATACCGTGCGCCCGCATCGGTATCCAGCACGGCATTCAAAGCCACCGTATCCGACGAAGTCGCTTCAATAATCTTTCCTTCTTTAAAAACAAGCCGGACGTTTTCATGTTTGATCCCGTTTTCAAGCGTCGGGGCATTGTATGTTATGACTCCGTTTACGCTTTCCTTTACGGGCGCCGTGTATACTTCCCCGTCCGGAATATTCATATGCCCCGCACATTTTATTGCCGGGATCCCCTTGATCGAAAAGCTAATATCCGTTCCGTTTCCGACAATGCGCACTTTATCCGTCTTTTCCATCAACGCCTGCAAAGCATCCATCGCCTTGTCCATTTTCGAGTAGTCCAACGTGCAGACATTGAAATAATAGTCTTCAAATTTTTCTGTCGACATTGCGGCATTTTGAGCCATTGCCGGATTCGGATAGCGCAAAACCACCCATTTCGTCTTTTTTACACGGATTTCATGATGCACAGGGAAAGAAAAAAGCCTGTCATACTTTTGCATCTTATCCGCCGGAACATCCGAAAGCTCAAACGTATTTTCTCCTCCGCGTATCCCGATATAGCAATCCATGTCTTCCATACGGTACTTTGCATACTTTGCCCGCAAACTGCAATGCTCGTCGTCCGTTCCCAACAGCAAGGCCCTCTCCACCGACAAGTCAATCACTTCGGCAAAAGGAAAACCGCCCGCGGCAAAAACTTTCTCTATGCAGGCATTGACCAGCTCTTTGTCTATGCCGCGCGCTTCGATCAACACTTTTTCGCCCTTTTCGCAACGCACGGAATAGTTCACCAACACATCCGCAAGTTTATCGATCCTCGGATCTCTCATTGAATATGCCTCCTTGGCCGCTAAATTAATAACGGCTTGTCTTCTCGCATATTATTATAATACCTTACCAAAATTTTATAAAGCAAAATTCAGATAATTTTTTAAATTATATTGCTTTTTGCTCGGTTTTATTGTAAAATAAATAAGGATAAAAAATTTACGGAGGGTCTAAATTATGCCTTTGGTAACATCTACCGAAATGTTCAAAAAAGCATACAACGGCGGCTACGCCATCGGTGCTTTCAACGTGAACAACATGGAAACCATTCAAGGAATCGTCGAAGCAGGAAAAGAATGCAATTCACCTCTCATCCTGCAAGTTTCTGCCGGAGCCAGAAAATATGCGAATCCCGTGTATCTTAAACATTTGATCGAAGCGGCCGTCGAAACCACGGGACTCCCCATTGTCATGCACCTCGACCACGGCGCCGACTTTGAATCCTGTAAATCGGCCATCGACGACGGGTTTACCTCTGTCATGATCGATGCTTCCCATCATTCTTTTAAAGAAAATATCGAAATCACGAAAAAAGTCGTGCAATATGCGCATGACCGCGGCGTCGTCGTGGAAGCCGAGCTCGGCCAGCTTGCCGGCATCGAAGATGCCGTCAATGTCAAAGCGGAAGATGCAAATTTCACCCAGCCGGACGAAGTTTGCGAATTCACGCAGAAATCAGGCTGCGACTCTCTCGCCATTGCCATCGGGACAAGCCACGGCGCTTACAAGTTTAAACCCGGCCAGAAACCGCAGCTTCGTTTTGACATTCTCGAAGAAGTCGGCAAACGCCTTCCCGGATTCCCGATCGTGCTGCACGGCGCTTCTTCGGTACCGCAGGATCGCGTTGCGATCATCAACCAATTCGGCGGCAAAATGCCCGACGCGATCGGCATTCCCGAAGAAATGCTCCGCAAGGCGGCTTCGATGGCGGTCTGCAAAATCAATATCGACTCCGATCTGCGCGTTGCCTGCACGGCGGCTATCCGCAAACATTTTGCGGAGCATCCCGACCACTTCGATCCCCGCCAGTATCTCGGCGACGCGCGTGCCGCTGTCAAAGAGATCGTCAAACACAAGATCATGGACGTTTTGGGCAGCAACGACAAGGCATAAATCCTATTCCGATCCAAACGGGCGCCGCTTTTGCGGCGCCCGAACTTTTAATTTAAAAAGCGGC
>CALVMA010000094.1 GCA_944341655.1 uncultured Clostridia bacterium
GTGCATATTGAAGCGGCGCAGCATGATGCCGTCGGGGGCAGACACGTCTGCGGCGAAGGTATAGCCTGCGGGGAATTCTTTATTGGCGACTTCGCTGATCTCGTTCAGCTTTAAGATTTTTGTCATGATGTACTCCTTACGCGTTTTCCTTTTCAAATTTCTTCATGAATTCGACGAGTTTTTTAACGCCTTCGACGGGCATAGCGTTGTAGATGGAAGCGCGCATACCGCCGACGAGGCGATGTCCTTTGAGGGTAACGAGGCCTTCCGCCTTCGCTTCTTTGACGAATTTTTCGTCCATTTCTTTGGAAGGCGTCACGAAAGGCACGTTCATGATGGAACGGAATTCTTTGACAACGCTGTTGGTGTAGAAAGAGGAATTGTCGATGAAGTCGTACAAAAGCCCCGCTTTGTATTCGTTGATTTTGTTGATCTCTTTCACGCCGCCGAGTTTTTTGAGGTGGCGGAGAACGAGGTTCGCCATATAGATGGAGAAGCAAGGGGGCGTATTATAGAGGGAGCCGTTGTCCGCCTGCGTTTTCCATTTGAGCATGGTCGGGCAGAAGGGCAGAGGGTTTTCGATGAGGTCCCTGCGGGCGATGACGATGGTGACGCCGGCGGGGGCGAGGTTTTTCTGTGCGCCCGCATAGATGACGCCGAACTGATTGACGTCGACTTCGCGGGAGAGGATCTCCGAGCTCATGTCGCAGACGAGCGGCGCTTTAGTTTTGGGGAATTTCGTATAGCGCGTACCGAAGATGGTGTTGTTGGAGGTGATATGCACGTAATCGGAGTCGTCGTTGAAGGCGATCTTGTCCACGTCGGGGATATAGGTATATGTTTTATCCTCGGAGGAAGCGACGAGGCGCGCATCGCCGTAGATTTTGCCTTCCTGCCATGCTTTTTTCGCGAAGTTGCCGGTGACGATGTAGTCGGCTTTTCCGTTGTGCATGAGGTTGAGGGGGATGGCGGCAAACTGTTGGCTTGCGCCGCCCTGAACGAACAGGACACAATAGTTTTCGGGGATATTCATGAGCTCGCGCAGATTGGCTTCCGCCTCTTCCACGATGGGTGCGAATGCCTTGTCGCGGTGGCTGATCTCCGTGACGCTCATGCCTGTTCCCGCGAAATCGAGGAATTCTTTTTGCGCTTCTTCCAGGACTTCGAGGGGAAGCATGGAAGGCCCTGCCGAAAAATTGTAAACTCTCATATCATTTACTCCTTGGGAATTTATTACAAACTCTGCGCGCGAAGCCGCGCGTCCGCACGTTTGCGATAAGACTATGCAATTATTATATAATAAAGCATATTTTTTATCAAGTCTTTCGGGCAGGGAAACGGGGGTGAGTGAAAATTTTTTCGAAAAATTACGGGGAAGAATAAAAAATGGCGGGGGCGGCAAAAAATAATCGGAAAAGTATTTACTTTTTTTCTCAAATATAGTAAAATATTTATAAAGAACACTGCCGTATGAGGCAACGGAGGGAAGAAAAATCCTTCGAGGGGGGCTTTATGTCTGAATCGTTTCGCCAAAAACTGAACGGGCTTTCCGCGGTCGAGCGTCTGAAAGCGACGGATAAATATCTGACGGAGATGCGGGGGATCCTTGCGTCGATGGATGAGATCGCGGCGTTGCGCAAACAGCGCGGCGAGGCCGTTTCGGATGAATACGGCGGTTACAAGCGTTCGACGGTCGAAGATTTTATCCGCGAGCTGGAAAAGCAGAAAGAGGGGATACTTTCGGAGATGGCGCGCGAAGAAGCCAGGCGAGCGGCGCCTGCGCCGGTCAAGGAATCGGCGCCCGCGGTGAAGGAAGATCTGCCCGCGAACAAGGGCGAAAGTGCGGTGGCGAGTTTCAGGAAAGGGGATCCTTCTCTTGCGATCGAGAGTATGTACACGGGTCTTTCGATGGATATCGAAAAGATGCGTGACGATATTCTGCAGGAGATGAAATACACATACAAGCAGGACATGGCGATCTATGACGATCTGTCGGCGAAGATCGATGCGATCAAACCGGCGGACACGTCAGCGTTGGAGGAGACGCTCAGACCTTTGGGGGAGAACCTGAACGCGGTGAGCGGGAGTCTTACGGCGCTGGACGAAAAGCTGAACGCTTTGCAGCCGCTGGATTACGATGCGATCGCGGAGCGCGTGGCGTCGAAAATGGTGAGCGGCATCGATTACGATGCGCTGGCGCAGCATATCGTCGGTATCATGACGGGCGGCGCGGCGGGAGCGGCGGCGGGTGCCGCGGCAGTCGGCGCGAGCGAACGCAGCCTGTCCGAGCTGGAAAAGAAGATCGACGGGATCAAGTCGGCTCTGGACGGGGCGATCAGCGTCAAGCAGATGCCCGAATTCCGCAAGCTGGACACGTTGATCGCGGAATATCTGCGCACGCTTTCTTATGATACGATCCCCGATCTTCTGATCACGGCGAACGGGATCAAGGACACGGCGAACCGTTACATTGTGAGCGGGAACGTATTGCGCGGCGAAACGATGCTTTCCGATCTGCGCATCCGCTTGTCCCGCGTGAACGTATGGGGATCGAGCGCGGTTGCGGCGGTCACGGATGCGGTCGCGGCGCATAAACTTCCCGTGACCTATTCTTCCGAAGCGATGGCGTCGTTCGGCGAGGCGGTCAAAGCGTACGAGCAGGCGCCCGCGTTCCCCGGAGAGGACCTGACGGCGGAACTTCTCCGAGCGAAGAAGGCGGCGTTCAACGATACCGATCGGGAATCGCTGGATCGGGACACGTTTGCGGAGATGCTGGAGATCGGCCAGGAAATGAACGGCGGAACGGACAAAGGCAGAATCGACAATCTTACGGAATTGAAGAAGGAACTGATGAGTTTCAATCTTTCGTATTTTATCGATCTTTCTCCGGCGATTTACGAGGAAAAGGAGCCTGCGGCGCCTGCGGCGCCGGCGGCAGATACGCAGGCGATCCTGGATGCGATATCCAATCTTCAGGTTGTGCAGGCAGCGCCCGCGGCGGCGCCGCAGCAGGACGCGAAGCTGCAGGGGAAATTGGAAGAGCTGGCCAAGAACAAGCCGAATTTGTCGGTGAAAAAGCCGCGTCAGCTTCGTCCCGCGGTTTCGTCGAAGGACAACAAGGTGGAAAAGACGGATCAGCCTCTGCGCGTTGTGCGCAGGAAGATCTCGCTCACGGAAGAGGGAGAAACGCTTTCCAAGCAAGTCGTGGACGAACTTGCGCAGAAGATAGCGAACAGCATGGTGAAATGATCTTTGCCTTGCGGCAAAGTAAGGATACGGTAACAATCAGTCAGGCCGGAGTTTTGTCAGCGAACATTACAAAAGAAAGGGGGCTGGATAGACATTCAGCCCTTTGTTTTGCATGAAATCCGGCGAAAAGGAGTATATTTTGAAACAGAGAAACGAAACGGAACACACGAAAGAAAAAGACGGGCGCGCGAAAAAGCAGTTTGCGGAATTTCCCCGTTTTTTGGGGAACGCGAAAGATGCGGAGAAAGAAAGCGCACGTCCCGTGCGGCGCGGGGATAAGCGTCCGGCAAAGCAGGCCGCGGCGGTCAGGGACGGGAATGTGCAGGACAAAGCGGCGGAGCGCTCGGAAAAAAACAGGCATTCCGCGAAGCGCGGCAGGGTAAAAAATCCTGTCAAGATTTTGTTTTTGGGCGGAGTCGGCGAGATCGGGAAAAACATGACCGCCCTGGAATGCGGCAACGATATCATAATCATCGACGCAGGTCTTACCTTTCCGGACGAAGAATTGCCGGGCATCGATCTTGTCATTCCCGACATCAGTTATCTCGTGCAGAACAAGCAAAAAGTGCGCGGGCTTTTGGTGACGCACGGGCATGAAGATCACGTGGGGGGGATCGCCTATCTTCTCAAAGAGATCAACTGTCCCGTATATGCGACCAAGCTCACGCTGGCGCTTGCGGACAACAAACTTTGGGAGCAGCGCATCAACAAAGTCCAGACGGCCTGCGTCAAGCCGGGCGACAAGATAAAACTGGGCTGTTTCGGCGTAGAATTTATCAATGTAAACCATTCGATCGCGGGCGCGGTGGCGCTGAGCATCGACACGCCGCAGGGCAGGATCTTTCACAGCGGCGATTTCAAGATCGACCTGACGCCGGTTGCGGGCAATCCGATCGATTTGACGCGCATTGCGCAGATCGGGCAGGAGGGGGTAAAACTTCTGCTCTGCGAATCGACGAACGTGGAGCGCCCGGGATACACGATGAGCGAGACGGTTGTCGGCACGACTTTGGATCATTTGTTTGCGGAGCATGCAAACCGCCGCATCATTGTGGCGACGTTTGCGTCCAACGTGCACCGTTTGCAGCAGATCGTGGATCTTGCGGCGAAGTACCGCCGCAAAGTTGCCCTTTCGGGCAGGAGCATGCTCAACGTAGTGGACGCGGCGACGAAGATCGGGGAGCTGACCATACCCGAAGGCGTGCTCATCGACGTAGAAAAGATCAAAAATTATTTTGACAGGGAGATCGTCATCGTATCGACGGGCAGCCAGGGCGAGCCGATGAGCGCGCTGACGCGCATGGCGAGCGGCGATTTCAACAAAGTGACCGTGGGGCCGAACGATACGATCATCATATCGGCGAGCCCGATCCCGGGCAACGAAAAGATGATTTACAAGGTCATCAACAATCTTTACAGAAAGGGAGCGAACGTCGTGTACGAATCGCTGGAAAAGATCCACGTTTCGGGGCATGCCTGCCAGGAAGAGCTGAAAATTTTGCACAGCTTGTTGAAGCCGCAGTTTTTCATACCCGTGCACGGCGAATACAGGCATCTGAAGCGCCATGCGCAGCTGGCGATGGAGCTGGGGATGAGCGAAAACAACATATTGATCGCGGACATCGGCAACTGTGTGGAGCTCACGCGCGACAATATGCAATTCGGCGAGAGCGTATCGAGCGGATCGCGGCTTGTGGACGGCGGTTCGCTGGAAGACCGTGAGAACAGCGTGGTCATGAAGGACAGGAAGCATCTGTCCGAGGACGGGATCTTTGTGATCACGGCGTGCGTATCCGAGCGGAGCGGAGATCTTTTGAGCGAGCCGATCGTCGTCAACCGCGGTTTCGTGATGCCGGAGAATGCCGATTATGCGGCGGAAATACGCCGCATCGTGGTCAACTGCGCAAACCAGACGGACATTCTGGGCGATACGGACAATACGGAGTTTGCGGCGGCGATCAAGAAGTCGGTGAAAAACTTTATTTATAAAAAGACGAAGCAAAACCCTGTCGTGATGGCAAACATCGTCCGCATCTGAAGCGGAGGGCTTTGCGGGGGGAGGAGGACGGAATGGAATTTACGGAAATGCTGACGCGTCCGAGTATCCCTGCGCGGCTGGAAGAGCTTCGGCGGCGCGCGAAAGAGGGGCGCGACCCTTCTGCGGCGGACGAAACGTTGCAGTTGCTTTTGACCGTCGCGCGGCTCTGCCGCCCGAAAAGAATATTGGAGATCGGCACGGCGGAGGGACTTACCTCCGTCGCGCTTCTTTGCGAATGCGGGCAGGCGCGCCTGACGACGGTGGAGCTGGACGAAGAACGCTACCGCCGCGCGCTGGAAAATTTTGCGGCGTTCGGGGTGACGGAGCGCGTTCACGCGATCTTGGGCGACGGAGGCGACGTGCTCTCGTCGCTGGAAGAAAAATTCGATCTGATCTTTCTGGACGGCCCGAAAGTGCAATATATAAAATATTTGCCCGACTGCAAGCGCCTGTTGAATGCGGGCGGCGTCTTGTTTGCGGACGACGTGCTTTTGTACGGCTGGGTTACGGGAAAAGTGCCCGTTCCGCCCAAGCGCAGGATGCTGGCGGAGCACATACGCGAATATCTCAAAGCGGTGTGCGAAGATCCGGATTTTATCACGTCGGTGCTGGAGATCGGGGAAGGCGTCGCGCTTTCGGTAAAAAAATGATAAGAAAAGACGGCGCTTTTGCCGCTTGCCGACGGCAAAAGCGCGGCATTTTGGCGGCATTGCGGGAAGAAAAACGGGAGGATAGCGCCGATGAAGACGTCGGGGGAACTGCTCGCGCCTGCGGGCAGTTTTGAAAAACTGAAAACGGCGTTGAATTTCGGCGCCGACGCGGTGTATTTGGGAGGAAAAGCATTTTCGCTGAGGTCGTATTCGGAAAACTTTACGGCGGAGGAAATGGCGGAGGCGGTGCGGTACGCGCATGCGCGCGGCAAAAAGGTATATTCCGCCGTCAATATCTTTGCAAAGAACGCGGATTTTCCCGAGCTGGAAAAAACGTTTGTTTTTTTGCAAGAGATCGGCGCCGACGCGGCGCTGGTGACGGATGCGGGCGCGTTTTCTCTGGCGAGAAAGGTTGCGCCGAAACTTGCGCTGCACATATCGACGCAGGCGAACACGACGAACGGATACGCCGCGAAATTCTGGCAGGAGCAGGGTGCGGAGCGCATCGTGCTGGCGCGGGAGCTTTCGCTTGCGGAGATCGGGCAGATCCATGCTTTTTGTCCGGGGTTGGAGCTGGAAGCGTTTGTGCACGGAGCGATGTGCATATCTTACAGCGGCAGGTGTCTTTTGAGCAATTATCTTGCGGGGCGGGATTCCAACCGCGGCGCCTGCGTGCAGGCGTGCCGCTGGAAATATGCCGTGCGCGCGATCCGCGAAGAGGGAGCGCAGGGGGAGCTGACGCTGGAAGAAGACGGGCGCGGCGCCTATCTTCTCAACAGCAAAGATCTGAATATGCTTTCGCATCTTCGGGAGCTGGCCGGGGCGGGTGTGTGTTCGTTCAAGATCGAGGGGCGGATGAAGAGCTCCTATTATCTTGCGACGGTGGTCAACGCATACCGCAGGGCGATGGACGGCACGCTGGATACCGCGTCGGCGCAGGAAGAGCTGAAAAAAGTGGCGCACCGCGCGTTTACGGAGGCGTACGCGTTCGGCGAAAACGGGGAAACGGTCAATTATTCCGATTCGCAGGAGAGCGGCACGCGCGAATACGCGGCGGACGTGCTGGAAGGCGGGGAGCGGGCGCTCGTGCAGATGCGCAACCGTTTCAGGACGGGGGACGAGCTGGAAATTTTATCCCCGTCCGAAAGTTTCAACAAAAGATTTTATGTCGAAGAGATGTACGGCGAGAGCGGGGAGAAGGTCGAGGACGCAAAGCTGGTGATGCAGAAATTGCGCCTGAAATGTCCCTATCCGTTGGCGCCGGGCGATATTTTGCGCAAAGTTTTGCGGTAAAGGGTGCGGGAGACGGAAAATATGGTCATACTTCATTCCGATCTGAACAATTTTTACGCAACGGTGGAGCGCACGCTGTTTCCCGAGCTTGCGGGCAAGCCGATCGCGGTATGCGGCGACAAGGAAGCGCGCCACGGGATCGTGCTCGCCAAGAGCGAGGAGGCGAAAGCGTTCGGGGTCAAGACGGGGGATGTGATCTGGGAAGCCAAGCGGAAATGCCCGAATCTGATCATTCGTCCCGTGCGTTTTCCCGAATACGTGAAAAGATCCCGACAGGTGCGGGATATTTATGCGCGCTATACCGATCTCATCGAACCGTTCGGAATAGACGAATGCTGGCTGGACGTGACGCACAGCGGAATTTTCGGGAACGGGGAGCAGATTGCGGAAAGCATTCGCCGCGCGGTGAAAGAGGAGCTGGGGCTGACCGTTTCGGTGGGCGTAAGTTTCAATAAAGTGTTCGCAAAGCTGGCGAGCGACTTGAAAAAACCGGACGCGGTCACGGTGGTCAGTTTGGAGAATTACCGTGAAAAGCTGTACGGATTGCCCGTATCCGATCTTTTGTATGTGGGGAGGGCGACGTCGGAGAAGCTGCGCAGGATGGGGATTACGACCATCGGTGCGCTGGCGGCGGCGGATGAAAAGCTCCTGAAAAACGTGTTGGGAAAATGGGGAACGACGCTTTCGGCGTATGCGCGCGGAAAAGACGATACCCCCGTGCGCAGCATGAACGAGCGTGCCGAACTCAAATCGGTGGGGAATTCGCTGACGTATCCGGAAGACATCTATAAATTTGAAGACATCAAGCGGCTTTTGTATGTATTGAGCGAGAGCGTGGCGGCGCGCATGAAAGATGCGGGGCTGGGGAAAGCGGACACGGTGCATCTTTGGGTGCGCGATAAAGAACTGCAAAGTTACGGCTGGCAGAAAAAAGTGCGGCCGACGGCGCTGGTCGGGGAGATCGCGGAGGCGGCGTATTCGCTGTTCCGCGAGCGGTACAAGGCGCGCCGTGCGGTGCGCGGGCTGGGCGTCACGGCGTCGGGTTTTGACAACGGCGTGGAGCAGCTGAGCATCGAGGCTCTGGACGGCGGCTACGAAAAAAAAGCGCGCGCGGAAGAGGCGGTGGCGAAGATCCGTGAAAAGCACGGGTATGCCAAGCTGCAGCGCGGGATCATGCTGGAGGATCCTCTTTCCGCAAACATGGATGTGCGCGGGGAGAGGTTGGTGCGGCCTGGCGGCGTGGACGGCGAGATCGCTTCGCAGGACGAGGGCTTGCCGGAGCAGATCCCGCCCGAGGAACTGCCGTGAAGGGACAAACGAAGGAAATGCAAAAAATTTAGCGGGACGGAGTATTCTTTTTTATGGAAAACAAAAGCTATAAACTGAAGGACTTTGCGGCGGCGCATTCTCTGACGCAGGGGAAGAAGTGCTGTTACGGTACCTATAAGGGGTATCGCGTGCATGTCAAGTACTCGGCGCTGGGGAATCCGGCATGCCTGATCACGGTCGTGACGGATACGGACGGGAAGAAGGAAGCGCTGGAAAAATATCTGGAAAAGCATAAAAAGGAGCTGAAACTTTCGGCGTACGGCGTAGTCGGGATCGGGTTGATGGTGAGCCCGCAGTTGTATATGAACGTATTCCGCCAGGTGGAGGAGATCCTGGACAAGATCGTCGCGTATCTGAAAAAGAACGGTTTTGCGGGAGCGGAGCATTGTCCGTACTGCGGCGGGGAGCTGGACGGGACGGCGGTGGAGATGTTGGAATCGGGCATACCGTTTGCGGCGCATTCGGCGTGTTATGACCGTGCGTATGCGGGCGCGAAGGAAAAAGAGGCGGCGGAACGCGCCATGCCCGACAACAAACTTGCGGGGCTCGGCGGCGCGCTTTGCGGCGCCCTCGTGGGGGTCGCGGCGTCGGCGGTCTTGTTCTTTTTATGGAATTTTGCGGCTTTGGGAGCGGCCGTGGCGGTCTTTCTGGGCGGCTGGCTGTACGAGAAATTCGGAGGCAAGAATATTCCGTTCAAAGTTGTGAGCGTGGCATTGATGGCTCTGATTTTGACGCTGGTCGCGTATTTTGTGTGCCTGCTGGTGCAGGCGGGCGGTTTCGGGGCGATCGGCGAAAAGCTGGTTGCGGACGGAAAATACCGCCAGGGATTTATTTTGAATCTTGTATTTTTGTTTGTATTCGATGCGATCGGCACGATGTATGCGGTTTTTTCCTGCCTGCGTTCGCGGAAAAAGATCTCTGCGAACATGAGCCGTGCCGAATGATTGAATGCGGGGAGATTTTTTATGCTGATCGATTTTCATGCGCATGCGTTTTTGGATAAACTCGCGGCAAACGCGGTGGCGTCGCTGGGGGCGAAGGCGAACCTTACGCCGTACACGGACGGGACGGTCGCGGCGACGGAGAAGATCATGGCGGAGCAGGGCGTGGATAAGTTTGTTATTCTCAGCATTGCCGTATCGCCGCGGACGGAGAGGCACGTCAACGATTTTGCCGTTTCGCTTTTGCAGAACCCGAAGATCATTCCGTTCGGTTCGGTGCATCCCGATTCGGAAAATGCGTTTTCCGAACTGGAGCGGTTGAAAGCGGCGGGGATACGCGGGGTAAAATTTCATCACGAGTATCAAAATTTTTATGCGGACGACGAAAAGGCATATCCCGTGTACGAAAAATGCGCGGATCTGGGGCTTATCATGCTTTTCCACGGCGGAGCGGACAGAGGGTTTGCGCCGCCCGTCAAGGCGACGCCCGAAAGGATCCGTAAAGTTTGGGAGAAGTTCAGACAGGCGAAGATCGTTGCGGCGCATTTGGGCGGTCAGGACATGACGGAGCGTGCCGTCGACAGCCTTGCGGACACCTCCGTGTATATCGATACGAGTTTTGCCGCGACTTCCGCGACCGTGGAAGAGGGCGAAAGGACGATTCGCGCGTTCGGGTTTGACCGCGTATTGTTCGGGACGGATTGTCCCTGGGATACGCCCGCGCGTACGGTGGCGTACCTGGAAAAGATGAACTTTACGGACGGCCAAAAAGAAAAGATCTATTTTAAAAACGCTTTGAAACTTTTAAGATAAAGAAAAAGCTCCGCGCCGCGCAAAGATTGCCTGCGGCGCGGAGCTTTTTTTGGGAGAAGGAAAGTCGGTTTGATTTTGTCGGGCGCCCTCCCGCGGAGCAAAG
>CALVMA010000095.1 GCA_944341655.1 uncultured Clostridia bacterium
GGAAGCCATCGAAAATGCGGTCAACGACGTTTTGAACGCAGGCTACCGCACCGCCGACATCATGAGCGAAGGAAAGACGCAGGTCAAAGGCAGCGAAATGACAAAACTCATCCTCGAAAGGATCTGATAAATTTCGGAAATACAACAACATCATTTTGAGTATTTTCTTTGCCAGACAAATAAAGCGGCGCCGCCGTCTGCAAAATCTTTTGCAGACGGCGGCGCTTCGGCTTTTCTTACAAGAATATACGACACGCAATCATTCTTGCTCGTCTTTTCTGTCAAAGAGCGCAAAGCTCACAATCTTTGCGCTCTTTGACGTATCACAAACAAAAATTATTTCTCCGCATCTTCGATTTCACGCTCAAAGACCGAATATTTCCAGTCATCCGTCCCGGAAATCAGCCGCCAGCCCTGTCTGCCGTATTCGTTCAGCTTTTCAATATACTTCTCCATCTTTTTATGAACGTTAAAGGACGGCTCCGCTCCCAGATCTGCCGTCATGTACTCGTATTTTTTCATAAGATATTCTCTCCTTTTTAATCTTGGAATCCGTATCTTCCGCCTTATATTCTATCATATTTTTGTATCGCTTGCAACCATCATGACATTTTTCTGCACCCGAAAACATACAGATATTTTGTGCGGTTGACAGGCGTCCCTTTTGTGCGGTATAATAATATCAGAAAAATATTCAACCGAGGCGGCTGTATGATAGCAGATAACGTAAAGAAAACGCTCGCTGAAATTGCAAACGGAAACCCTTACGGGGAAAAAGTAACGCTTGTTGCCGCGACCAAGACGCGCACCCCCGAAGAGATCAACGAAGCGATCGCCGCAGGCGTTACGGACATCGGCGAGAACAAAGTGCAGGAATTTCGGGACAAGTTCGACCTTGTCCGCGGCGCGAACCGCCATTTTATCGGGCATTTGCAGACAAACAAGATCAAATACCTGATCGGGAAATGTTATCTTCTGCATTCGCTCGACCGTTTCGAACTCGCGGAGGAACTGCAAAAGCGCGCGGAAAAAGCCGATTGGACTGCCGATTGCCTGATCGAAGTCAATATGGGCAACGAGCTTTCCAAGAGCGGGTTTTCTGTCGGCGATGCGGCGGATGCCTACGAAAAACTGACAAAATACCCCAACATCCGCATCCGCGGGCTCATGGGAATGCTGCCAATTTGCGAAGATGCGCAACATTTACGCTCATTATGCTTGTCTATGCGCAAAATTTATGATACAATAAGAATGCAGGATGAAAATATCCGATATCTTTCGATGGGCATGAGCGGAGACTGGCGGCTGTGCGTGGAATGCGGAAGCAACATGATCCGCCTGGGCACGACTCTGTTCGGGCCGCGCCAATACCCGCAGGCACCCGTCAACGATTAATTTTCAGGGGAGGAGCAATGGGATTGTTTGATCATTTCAGACAGAAGAGCGGCACAGGAAAGCGCGCGATCCCCGGCGAATCCCTGCCCGAAAAACAGCATTTCAGCCGCGCCGAAGGCACGCGGCCCATGCAGATCCGCAGACCGCGCTCTTTTGCGGACGTCGAGGAGATCATCGACCGTTTCAAAGATAAGCTGACCGTGATCGTCTACGTCAACGAGCTGAGCGACTCCACCGCGCTGCGCGTGACCGATATGCTCAGCGGCGCCATCTATGCGCTCGGCGGCGGCATGGCGCTCCTGCAAAAAGATATGTACATCTTTACCCCCGACGGCGTCGATCAGAAATGATTTACAAAAACACCCCCTGCCGCATCCTCCGGAATGCGAAGGGACGGAACGGTTTTTGCGGCATTCGCCGCAAACTTTATCTTCGTTTTCTTTTACACTGCTCCTATGGGAGCAGATGCGAGAAATACACTGAACCAAGAAAGAAGGCAGGTTGCAAAACCTGCCTTCTTTCTTGTCCGAAACAAAATTCAAAAAAATCAAGCGACCCGCCTTTGACAAACCTCCGCGCCGAAAAAGAAACAAATATCTTTGCCGTTCCGTTTATGCCCGCCGCGCCCGCCGTTTTACGGCAACCAAGCCGAACGCGCCCTTTCAAACGGGCGGCGTTTATGCCAGACGTATGCAGACAAGCGTATCCGCGCTCTGCACGACAGTGGCACCGTAAGGAATGACCGTTCCCCCGCCGCGCTTGATCATCGCAATGAGGACGCCCTGCGGCAGAGACAGATCTTTGATCTTTTTTCCGACATACGCGTGCCCGTCCCCGACGAACTCCTCGTACATGCCGAACTCTTCGCGGTTTTCAAATTCCGGCGCGGCGGTCACGAGCAAATCCCCCGCATTGACCTGCGTTTCTCCGTTCGGTACGACCACTTCCTCGCCGCGCACGATGAGCACCACCAAAAATTCGCGGGGCATCACGCACGATTTGAGCTTCTTGCCCGCCCACGGATGATTTTCCCCCACCACGATCTTGACGAAGCTGACCGAGCCCTCTTCCTGGTAATCGTTGACAGTGCGCAAAACGTCGCCGCCCGACGCAAGCATGTGCGATTTTCCCGAAACGAGCGGCAAAAGCGTGCCCTGCACGAGCATGGACAAAAGCACCACGCAAAAAACGATGGAATAAAGGTCGTACGGAAGGGTTTGTTCGCCCAGCACTCCCAGCGCATACACCGCAAAAACGACGGACGCCACGCCGCGCAGCCCCGCCCACGACACGACGAAGATCTGGTTCGCTTTCGCGCGGAAGGGAAGCAAGAGCGACGATACGGCGACCGGCCGCGCCGCCAGCGTCAAAAACACGAAGATGAAGAGCGCCGGCAGAAGCACCTGCGGACGGATCAGCCATTCGGGCGTCGCCAACAGTCCGAGCAGGAAAAAGATGACCATTTGCGCCACGCCCGTAAGCGCATCGAAAAAGCGGACGCAGTCCCGCTTTTTCGGGATACGCGCGTTGCCCAGCAGAATGCCGCACAAATACACGGACAGATACCCGTTCCCCGCCCAATACCCGGGCAAAACGGAGGGAAGCGCATACGCGACCATGGGAACGGCGATCATGAAGATGGTCGCGCCCTGCCCCATATTGAAGGAAAAGCGTTTGAGCACCCAGATCCCGAAAAAGCCGAACGCAACTCCCGAAAGCACCCCGAATCCGATCTGCGCACACAGCATTCCGAACACTTGCCAGCCGCCTATGGAGCCGGAAATGCCGCGCTGCGCGGCGATCACCGCCACGAATACCGCGGTGAGCATATAGGATACGGGGTCGTTGGAGCCCGACTCCATTTCCAAAAGAGAAGACGTTTTGTACTTCAGGTTCAGCCTGCGCGAGCGCAGGATATTGAACACGGACGCGGCGTCCGTAGAGCACAGGACGCTCCCGATCAGCATGCTTTCCGCCCAGCCGATGCCGCCGAACGGCAGCAGGCGGAAGATGCCGTACACGCCCGCTCCCGTGATCCCCGCCGTCAGGGCGGTGCCGAGGGACGAGAGCAGTACCGCCCGCGGCGCGACGGGACGCGCTTCCTTGAAGTTGGTGCCCAGCCCGCCGTAAAAGATGACAAAGACAAGGCAGACGGAACAGACCACGTTTCCGAGGGCGTAGTCGGTAAAGTTCCCGATCTGCGGGCGCAAGATCACGCCGAAAACGATCCCCAGCCCGATAAACAGGAGCAACGACGGGATTTTCAGACGGTCGGTCATGCGGTTGATCAGCACGCACAGCGCGATCACCACGCCGAGCAGCAACAATAGATAGGTGTATTCCATACTTTTTCCTTTCCGGAATGCGCCGCGGCGATCCCGTTATGCTCTGTACATCCGCAGTCTGTCTTTTACGATATCCACGGTGAAGGGCAGATTTTCATACAATTCTCCGTCCACCTGCAGGGTGAGCGGCTTTTCGGGCAGGATCTCGATGTGCTCGCAGCGTTCAAAGAACGTGAACTTTTCTTTGAGGATCTTCCCTTTCATGAGTTTGACGAAAGCGGGCGGAACGGCGAGTTTTTTGACGTCGTCCACCACCACGAAATCCAGCAGCCCGTCGCCGAGCTTTGCCTCCGGGCACATGGGGATCCCTCCGCCGATGCGGAATCCGTTGCCGACGCACGCGATGAGCGCGTTGTAGGAACTCTCCTTTCCGTTGACACGCACTTTCATTTTATAGTTTTTGAATTTGCACAGCGAAATAATCAGGCTGATGATATATTGAAATTTTCCGCGCAGGATCTTGGAAGAACGGCAGCGCCGCAAGATCTCCACGTCGATGCCCGTTCCCGCGACGTTGATCCCGCGCACTCCCTGCGGCAGCTGCATGTATTCGGTATATTTCGGCTGCGAACCGAGAATAAGATCGACGGCGTCTTCGGGGGCTGCGGGTATGCCCGCCGCCGCCGCGAAATCGTTGCCCGTTCCCGCGGGGATCAGCCCCAGCGCGCAATTTTCGAAATTGGTAAAACCGCACACGGCCTCGTGCAGCGTCCCGTCGCCGCCGATGACGACCACGTCCCCGCCTTCCTGCGTCAATTCCCGTGCCAGAATGCTCGCCTGCCCCGCTTTTTCCGTTTCAAACACGCGAAACTCCGCTTTGCGTTCCGCAAACCGCGCAAGCGCGCGCTGATGCAGTTTTTTCTTTTTCCCTTCTCCCGATTTCGGATTGAGAATGATATTATACATTCTTCCTTTCCTCTTTTGCTTGTTTCCTCAATATTATATAATAATTTCCACATGATTGCAATTTATTTTGAAAATTGTTATAATAGACGCGCAGAAAAATTTTGACAATTTGGCGCGCGGCACGCGCGCCGAGGACGCCTATGCTTTTGAATGTTCCCGAAAAACTGACCGATCTTGCAAAATCGGCACCTTTCCCGCTGTACGTCGTCGGCGGAGCGGTGCGCGACGCCCTCGCGCAGCTTCCCTCTTCCGAGGACTGGGATATCTGTGCGCCCGCCGACGCGGCGCAGTTTTCGGCACTCGCCGAAAACTGCGGCCTGACCGTCAACGGCATCTATAAAAACACGGGCACCGTCAACCTGACCGACGGGAAACGCAAGATCGAATTCACCTCTTTCCGCACGGACGTCTACCGCCGCGGCGAACACGCTCCCGAAAAGATCGTATTCACCGACGACATCGAAACGGACGCGCGGCGGCGCGATTTCAAGTGCAACGCCGTCTATTACGACATCAAAGCGGAAAAGACGGTCGATCCCCTGGGCGGCATCGCCGACATCGAAAACAGGAGCATCCGCACGACGCGCTCCGCCGACGAAGTCTTTTCCGAAGACGGCCTGCGGCTCATGCGGCTGGCGCGGCTTGCCGCTCAGCTGGGATTTGCGCCCGATCTCGAATGTATCTTCGGCGCAAAGTTCAACGCCGCGCGCATCGCCAAGATCTCCGCGGAGCGCATCTTCGCGGAACTGCGGCTCATTCTGCACGCCGACGAAAAATACGGGCGGCAATACGCGCACTACGAGGGGCTCAAACTTTTGGAAGGCAC